>NZ_LMRC01000033.1:0-259765 GCF_001425565.1 Methylobacterium sp. Leaf466
CCCGCTTCGCCGGGCTGATCAGGGGCGCCCCGCCATACCCATCCGGGGGGTCAAAGTTCGACGCCGATCCAGGGTCAATGTTCAACGCTGTTTGACAGTGTAGGCAGGCCGAGGAAATCCTTGCCGGCAGCCATCGCGGTGGCGAGCTGCTGAGCGGCCAGCGTCTTTCCGATTCCCCCATCCCCATACAAAAGCGACACGTGCCCGTGCGGAATCCACCCCTTCAAAAGCCATTCGGCCGGCTTCTCCGGCACCCCCTCCCAATCAACCGGGCTGAACCAATCGATCTCGGCTGAAGCGGCTACGACTTGGCCGTCGACCGCCGCCGCCGCCCCAGCAACATGGTCGAACCACCGATCCGCCTTCGTGAACTGGCCCGGCGCCGCGCCCTCGGCCAGCTCGAACAGCAACGGTGCGCCGATCCGGAAGGGCGGCTTCATCCGGCGCCAATCGCTCGCGACCACCTCCGGGTCGTTCTCGCCATCCGACCAGCGCCCACACCAATCCTCGTAGAGCGCCAGCGCCGTCGGCTCGTCGTCCGGCAGGGCGGCTTTGATCGCGTAGCCCACGTGCAGGTAGCTCTCGCGCGTTGGGAACCGCTCGGACGTGTTCGGGATCAGGGCCACCGCCTTGCGCACCAGCTCGGGATCGCCACGCAAGCTCTCCTGGTTGACGGCCACCGACGCGCCCGAGGTCTTCACGGCGGACGACGCCGGCAGGAGAGGCCGAAGATCCTCCAGGAACTGCATCAGCCGCTCGGGCGTGATGACCGGCAGCTCGTCGTAGGGCACCAGGGGCCGCGGCCACGAGTACGGTGCTCCCGTTTCGGGGTGCAGCCCCTCGACCTTGGCGTACCGGCCCTCGGATAGCAGCTCCACCCGCTCCGGCTTCTCGGGCGTGCCGCCGAAGTCGATGCGCGCGTAAGCGATCTCGCCCGAGACGCGGATCGGGTAGGCCGCCTTGGGCGCCCGGCCGACGCGCTTGGGCAGGTCCGCGTGCAGCGGCGCGAGCATGTTGACGTGGCCCTCGATCAGGGTCGCCCACTGCTCGACGAGCGTATCCGCGTCGATCCACACGAGCCACGTCCCGTCTGGCATCGGCCCGCCCTTGATGCCGATGTCAGCGCCCATGGCGTGCCAGCGCGCGAGATCGGCTTCGTCGCACTCGTGCTTGACCCAGTCGAAGCCGTGCCAGGCCCCCGACCAGCCCCGCACGCCGACCGCCTTGCCGGCCGCGCCCTTGCGGTTGAGCGACGAGGTCTCGCTGATCTCGGCGTCGACCGGCAGCACCGGCACGACGCGTGTGAAGCCGTTGTCGTAGAGCGAACGGAAGTTGTTCCGGGCCGTTGATGCGTCGGACGCGTTAATTTCGGGCAGTGCGTCAGACGGCACCCCCGTATAATCGGCGTTGTTGCCGCGCGCTGGTTGCCGGCCTACATCAAGAGACATCGAAAGCCTTTCCGGCTGGTCGCCTTTGCAGAGGCCCCGGGCGTCACTATGAAGTCGGCCAGGTCGACAGAGCCGCGGACTTACAGATGTCGTCGGCAAGTCCACTGTTGAAGCGCCGAACGCATTGGATTGCGCGCATCAGACCCCGTTTCATAACCCGCATAGCGGGGCTTTGGGCTCGACGTCGCCCACTTTGCAGCACTGAGGAATGTGCTCGAACCACTGCCCTTTTGGGCCTCCACGCCGCAAGACGGCGACTTATGAAACGGGGTCTCACACCCGATCGAGTATTTTTCCGGAGATGCGGCGGTACACGCACATAATAGGCAAGATCTGTTTTGCCTTGTCCGCCTCTGACTACAAGAAGGGCATTGGCTTCTCGGCCTGCGCCGTTAATTGAGACTTCAACTTTCAGCAAAGGCCGGAGCTGAACGAGCCGGCGCGGATCAGCATCGAAGAACTGCGCGTTCCCGGCGGCCAAATTTGGCGGCTGGCACCAAGTGATCGCGTAGCCGTCGCCAGTCGCGGCGCGTGAGATAATCGGAGTGAGCTTCATCATCCGACCCTCAACGGAAGTTCGCGCGGGCAACTTCGGCGCGCTTCGCCCGAGCTGCGGCGCCGCGATCTGACGGTGCCCAAGGTTGGGCGCGGCGAAGGAACTCGATCAGGCTGGCGGTCTCGACTAGCGTCCGTCCGGCAAGACGCACGAAGGTCAGCGCACCCTCCTTTTCGGCCTTATACAGCGCGGCTTCCGAGATCTGGGCGATCTCGCTGGCGGCCCCGAGTTGCTGATACGGCCGCTCCTGCCAGGGCATCCGGACGGGAACCTTAAGGCTCTTCCTGCCAGCCAAAAGCGCAGCCAAGGCCGTGCTCTGTCGCGCTGTGCCGCGCTGCTCACCGATGATCTTTTTGGTCTGCATGTTCGTCATCCCTGCCTATTGTGACCGGAGGGAAGCATGAGACTGAGACGGCCGGGAGCTACGAAGAATGCCCCCGGCCTAAAGCATTCCTGGGGCTAGCTTTCTGGCGGAAAGTCCGAGATTTCGTGAGGCACTTTCCGTGGGGTATCGAGGCGTTCTTTCACGGCTTTGATCGCGGCTCGTGTGGTGATGAGCTTCCGCTTGACGGCTTCGACGTTCGCGACGGGCCTCCCCTTCTCCTCGGCAAGCTGCTCCGCAAGTTTGGCTGCGTAGCCGGTGCGTCCGCGACCCTCGATCGCCCTCACGATCCAAAGCGTGTCGTCGCTAGACGTTTGCCCCCAGCGGCCTCTCCCGTTTTCGCGCTCCTCATAGATCGGGCGAGGCGGCCCATAGGCTGAAACGTAGACGCCGTTGAGAAGCACCGCGCGAGGATGAACCAGCGTTACTAGGCGGCGCGTCACGACCGGACGCTCAGCAATCTGGCCGGGAGCGGCATCACCCGGCGGTCGGCCCATGAGGCGTCCGCTCTTCGTT
This sequence comes from Methylobacterium sp. Leaf466, assembly GCF_001425565.1. NCBI lineage: Bacteria > Pseudomonadati > Pseudomonadota > Alphaproteobacteria > Hyphomicrobiales > Methylobacteriaceae > Methylobacterium > Methylobacterium sp. Leaf466. The sequence continues at coordinate 2,903 of NZ_LMRC01000033.1, forward strand.
AACTTAGTACGAGCCCGCGGCGGCTTTTTCACGCCGCCACCTCGGCCACGGAACGCAGCGGTGTTGCCTCGATCGGCGCAAGCGGCGTCACCGCCCGGCGCGCGAGCTCCTCCGTCGCGTCGACGATGTAGGCCGAGTAGTGCTGTTCGATCATTCCCACGCTGGTGTCGTGCAGCGCCGCGACCAGCCGCACCGGGACGTTGACGCTCAGTGCCCGGACAATCGAGCTATGCCGGAGGCACAACATCACGATGTCGGTCGGCAGCTCCGCGACATCGCGCGCCTTGGCCCATTGCCGAGTGGGCACGAACGACGCGCCCCAGGGCCGGCGCTCGACACGCTCCCACTCGACGGGGCCGACCTGCTTGCTGATCCAGTGCAGCAGCAATGGCTCGTCCCCGCGGCGGTTCGAGATCACGGGTTGAAGCCGGCCTATGACGTCAGCGCCGACCGGCACCGCGATCGGAGTCGGCTTCTTGGCAGCGCGACCCTTCCGGGACGGGGGAACCATGATGCGGTATCGGGCGGATTGAACGTCGGAGACGGTCAGGCGCTCGATCTGGGAGAACCGAGCCCCCGTCGCGGCCATGACCAAGATCAGCCGCCCAAAATCGCCGGTCGAATCGATCTCGAATGCAGCGTCGATGAGCCTGCGAATTGCTGCGTCCGGTAGAACCTGCTTGCGGGCATTGGCATCGGCCGAAAGTGCTTTCGTCCCGGATCTGACCTCGGCTGCGACCGTAGCTGGGATCGCTTGACGGTTCGCATCGATCGCGGCGTTCAGGGCGGCTCGAAGGTCGTTGAGGAGCCGGTTCACGCTCGTCTGCGCATAGTTCTTCGTGAGACGCCCCCGCCAGGCCTGGATCGCGCGGGCCGTCAGCTTGGAGATCTCGAGGGCGGCGAATCGCTCATCGGCGAGCACGTGCTTTCGCAGACGCCCGGCCGTTCCAATGTCGCCCTTCGACTGCCGCTTCGATCGGGCCGCAATGTACGCCTCGACGGCCGACCGAACAGTGGGTGCTGAGACGACCTCTGCTTCCGGGTCTTCGTTCGCGATCTGTGCGACCTGTTTCCTGGCCCAGACCAGGGCCGCGGTGACGGCAGACGGGAAGCTGAGCGATTCGGCGTTTGCTCCGGCATCGTCGGCGTTGCCCAGGCGTGCCTCTGCACGCCTGCCGTCCACAACGATCTTCGCGACCCAGGAGCCAGGGCCACGGGCAGACCGACGATAGCCGAGCGAAACGCCCCCGCGCCCGCCGGACACCCCCTGCCAGTAAGGGTTCTTGTTCGACGCCAGCTTAGCTCGCTTGGCGGGGCTGTCGATTGTCGATGGCTGCGCCATTTTAAGTCTCACAGACCGTCTCACACTGAGGTTGAAACGAACTATGAGAGAGATGAGCAAATAACGCCAGCGCTGCAGCGGGATAGCGATCTCATATTAATCGGAATGTGCGCGTCCTATCCCTCTCACGGATCAGACCGGGGTTCGATTCCCCGTGGGCGCGCCATTCAGTTTTCGTCACATCGTGATCGTCGCGCGGCTTGCGAGCGCCGGAGTTCGCTGCCGCGTGGCCGAGCCGCGACGGGGCGGCCACGCGACGCTGCGGCTCCGCCTTCCCCGATCCCTCGCCGCGAGATCGCGCCTCGCGCCGGCCGCCTTCAGCGCGCGCCGCGCTGGAGGTCGCTCTCGATGAGCAGGGCGCTGCGGCCGTCGAGGCGGTTGCGGTAGACCTGCAGGTTCTCCATCACCCGCTGCACGTAGTTGCGCGTCTCGGTGAAGGGGATGCGCTCGACCCAGTCGATCGGGTCGACGCCGCTGCGGCGCGGGTCGCCGTAGGCGTCGATCCATTTCTTCACGTTGCCGCCGCCGGCGTTGTAGGAGGCGAAGGCGAGGATGTAGGAGCCGCGCCAGTCCTCCATCAGCTCGCCGAGGTGGGCGTGGCCCAGCCGTGCGTTGTAGGCCGGATCGCTGGTGAGCCTGTCCTGATCGTAGGATGCGCTCACCCGCCGGGCCGTGCGCTGGGCGGTGGCCGGCATCATCTGCATCAGGCCGCGGGCCCCGACGCTCGATTGCGCGCGCGGATCGAACTGGCTCTCCTGGCGGGCGATGGCGAAGACCATCGCCTTCTCCACCAGCGGCACCGCGGCGGACGCCTCGTAGGCCGGGATGCCGATGGTGGGATAGGCGTGGGCGTCGAGGGGCAGGCCGCGCTGCACCGCGAGCTTGCCGATCGCCACCAGCGCCCGCGAGTCGCGCATCTCCACGGCGAGGTCCCCCAGCGCGGTGATCTCGGCCGGGTCTGTGAGGCGGGTGGCGATGTCGATGTAGAGCGGCAGCGCCAGTTCCTTGAGGGAGGCCGCCTCGAGCAGGCGCAGGGCACGCAGGCAGAGCCGGTCGTCGAAGGCGGTCCTGGCCTTTGACTCGAGGGGGACGACGCTGCGCAGGGGCAGGCTCGCCTCGCCGAGCTTCACCCGGGCGAGCTGGCCGTAATAGGCGATCGGCTGCAGGGCGGCGCGCTGGTAGTACGGGCGGGCGCTCTCCGCCCCCCCGAGGATCTCGGCGGCGCGGCCCTGCCAATAGGCGGCGCGCGCCAGCGAGATCGGCGTCTCCGCGATGCCGGCGGCGGTGGCGAAATGCCCGGCGGCCGTCGCCGCGTCGCCGGAAAAGCGCAGGGCGATCCAGCCGGCGTGGAACTCGGCCTCGATCCGTTTCTCCACCGTGCGGGCGCTGTGGCCGCTGGCGACCCGATAGGCGGTCTTGGCGTCGCCCATGTCCATGAGCTTGCGCGCCACGATCCGGCGCTCGACCCACCACTCGTCGCCATCGGCGAGCACGTCCGGGTTGGTGGGGGCGGCGGCCAGCATGGCGGCGGCCTCGACGGTCTTGTCGGCCCGGCGCAGGAACTGGGCCCGCGACATCAGGTAGGAGGAATCGTTGCGCAGGACGAGGGGGACCGCGTTGAGGGCCGCACCCGCGCCCGCGCTCTTGTCCTCCACCGCCCGGCGCGCCTTCACCAGGGTGACGTAGGAGGCGCCGGCATAGCCCGCCGCGCGGGCCGCGAGCTCCCAATCCTCCTTCAGGAGGGCCCGCTCCATGCGGAAGCGGTGGTCGGTGCGGGTGATCGCGCCGGGAAACGCATCGAGGATGCGCGTCTCGAGGGACTTGCCGAAGCTGTCGGATCGCCAGAGGTCGCGCACCAGGGCCACCGCGTCCTGGTCGAGGGCGTCGGCCTTGAAGGCCAGCGCCAGGGCGACCTTGCCCGGCACGCTGGCGGGCTTGGCGGCGGCGAAATAGGCGCGCACCACCGCCGGGCTCTTCTTCTCGGTGAGGAGGGCCTCCTCGGCGCGTCGCCGGATCAGGGCACCCGCCGGCCAGTCCGGTGTCGTGCGCATGAACGCCACGGTCCGTTCGAAGCCGATGCCGGCCCCGGCGCGGATCGCCACCCATTCGAGCAGGGCGCGCGCGGCCGGGTCCTTGAAGGCCTGCGCCGAGCGGTCGCCGTCGCCGACGCGGCCCTTGCGGTAGGCGTCGACGGCCTGGCGCAGGGCGTCGATGTCGGTGTCGCCCGAGCGCGACAGCCGGGCGGGATCGGGCAGTTCCGGCACCGGGGCGGCCGGCGTCACCGCCGCGTCGGGAAGCGGGAAGGCGATCGGCGCATCGGCATCGGCCGAGGCATAGGCGGACGCCGCGCTGCCCCTGATCGGGAGCGGGCCGGTGGACAGGGGCTTGGCGGCCGATTCCGGCGCCGTCAGCTCGACCTTGGCCGCATCGGCCGAGACCGGGTCCGAGATCGCTTTGTCTTCCTCGCGCTGGCCGGCGGGCGCCACGGCATCGCTGACGGGCACCGCCTCGTTGGAAAACCCGGGCCCCGCGGCGGCGAGGCCGAGCGCGAGGGCGAGGCAGGCCGTGGACAGGCCGCGGAAGGGGACGAGCGTGACCGTCATCGTGCGTCTGGTCCCATCGTGAATCGGGCTTGGAGCGCGGCCGTGGGACAGGCTGAGCCAAGCCCCGTTAAGGACGCGTTAACCGCGGGGCCGAAGCGTTTGCGCGGGCGCAGCCGACGGCCTATGTCTGCCCGGCTGCCGGGGCCGCGACGCCGCCATGGGCCCGCGAGCGTGAGAGATCGACGGCCGGGAACGCCAGGATGACCGAGACCACACGACGCCTGAAGGGCGCCATGACCGCCCTCGCCACGCCCTTCAAGGACGGCGTCTTCGACGAGGCCGCCTTCCGCGCCTTCGTGAACTGGCAGATCGACCAGGGCATCCACGGCCTCGTGCCCACCGGCACCACCGGCGAGAGCCCGACCCTGACCCACGACGAGCACGACCGGGTGGTCGAGGCCTGCGTGGCGGAGGCCGCCGGCCGGGTGCCGGTGATCGCCGGCGCCGGCTCGAACTCCACCTCCGAGGCGGTGGCGCGGGCGCGCCACGCCGAGGCGGTGGGCGCCGACGCCGTGCTGGTGGTGACGCCCTACTACAACAAGCCGACCCAGGACGGGCTCTATGCCCATTTCAAGGCCGTGAACGACGCGGTCGGCATCCCGATCATCATCTACAATATTCCTGCGCGGTCGGTGGTCGACATGAGTGTCGAGACCATGGCGCGCCTGTTCGAGCTCAAGAACATCGCCGGCGTGAAGGACGCCACGGCCAAGCTCGACCGGGTCAGTCTCCAGAGACAGGCCATGGGCGAAGACTTCATCCAACTTTCAGGCGAAGATGCGACGGCGCTCGGATTCAATGCCCAGGGCGGCGTCGGCTGCATCTCCGTGGTTTCGAACGTCGCCCCGCGGCTCTCGGCGACCTTCCAGGAGGCGACCCTGGCGGGCGATTACGCCAAGGCGCTGCAGCTGCAGGACGTGCTTTTGCCGCTGCACGTGGGGCTGTTCGCCGAATCGAACCCCTCGCCCGTGAAATACGCCCTGTCGCGTCTGGGCCTCATGCGCGACGAGGTCCGGCTGCCGCTCCTCACGGTGAGCGAGGGCACCAGGGCCATCGTCGACGCGGCCCTTCAGCACGCGGGACTGATCGAGGCCTGATCGCCCGGCACCGACGGCCCCGGCCGCCCTCGCAGAACGCGACGCGGCAAACCATATCCCGAATCCTACCCCAAGACCCGGTGGCACGGCGCACCCGGCCCCAACCGGCATCGAGATGGCTCCCAAACCCGAACCCTCCCGTCGCATCGTCGCGGACAACCGTGCGGCGCGCTACCACTACGAGATCTCCGACGTCCTGGAGGCGGGCATCGCGCTGACCGGGACCGAGGTGAAATCCCTGCGCAAGGGCAAGGCGACGATCGGCGAGGCCTACGCCGGGCCGTCGGGCGACGACCTGATGCTGTTCAACGCCTACATCCCGGAATATCTCGAGGCCAACCGCTTCAACCACGAGCCCAAGCGCCCGCGCCGGCTGCTGCTGCACCGCCGCCAGATCGACAAGCTGATCGGCGCCACCCAGCGCGAGGGCTACACGGTCGTGCCGTTGAAGATCTATTTCAACGACCAGGGCCGGGCGAAGATCGAGCTCGGTCTGGGCCGTGGCAAGAAGCTCCACGACAAGCGCGAGACCTCGAAGCAGCGGGACTGGGACCGCGACCGTGCGAGGATCCTGCGGGACCGCGGGTAGGGACCGGGACCGCCGATAGGCCCGGAAGGCGAAGGAGGTTGCGATGGCGCAGGACTACACGGCACTCCCCGACGACCTGCCGGCACCGGCCGACGACGGGGCCGCCCGGCATCTCGAGGGCATTCGCCTCCCCGACGTCTCGCTCTCGGCCACCGACGGCGGCCGGGTCTCGCTGGCGAGACTCGCCGGGCGCACGGTGGTCTACGCCTATCCGCGCACCGGCGAGCCGGGACAGCCCAACCTGGTGGCCGATTGGGACGCGATCCCCGGCGCGCGCGGCTGCACGCCCCAGACCTGCGGTTTTCGCGACCACCATGCCGAGCTGGTCGCCCGCGGCGTCGCACAGGTCCACGGCCTGTCGACCCAGACCAGCGCCTACCAGCAGGAGGTGGCGCAAAGGCTGCACCTACCCTTCACCCTGCTGGCCGACCCCCACCGCGCCTTCGCCATGGCGATCCGCCTGCCGACCTTCGAAGCCGCCGGCCAGATCCTGCTCAAGCGCCTGACGATGGTCGTCGACGACGGCCGCGTCACCAAGGTGTTCTACCCGGTGTTCCCGCCCGACCGCAGCGCGGCCGAGGTGCTGGCGTGGCTCGAGAGCGCGCCGTCGTCGGTGACGTGATCCCACCGTAGGCCGCCAGACCTCGCCGGGGAGGGGGCCGCGCCTTACCTCCCCGCCATGCCGCCATCCACGGGTTTCGATCGCACCGCCGCCGCCCTGCGTGCCTGCCGCCTTTGCCGCGACGCGCCGCGCTTCGGTGCACCGCTGCCGCACGAGCCGCTTCCGATCGTCCAGGGCACCGCCAGGGCTCGCCTCTGCATCGCCAGCCAGGCGCCCGGCACCCGCGCCCACCGCAGCGGCATCCCGTTCCAGGATCCGTCCGGCATTCGCCTGCGCGACTGGCTCGGGCTCGACGAGCCGGCCTTCTACGATCCGGACCGCGTCGCGATCCTGCCGATGGGGGCCTGCTTTCCCGGACTCGACGCCAAGGGTGGCGACCGGCCGCCTCGGCGCGAATGCGCGCCGCGCTGGCGCGACGAACTCCTCGCGGGCCTGCCGGCGCTCGATCTCGTCCTGGTCATCGGCCAGTATGCCCAGGCGTGGCACTTCGGGGCGATGCCGGACGGGTTGACGGGGACGGTGAAGCGCTGGCGCGCCATCCTCGACGAGCCGCGGCGACCCCGCGCCCTGCCACTGCCGCATCCCTCCTGGCGCAACAACGGCTGGCTGAAGGCCAATCCTTGGTTCGAGCGGGAGCTGCTGCCGGCGCTCAGGGCCGAGGTGGCGGCGGTGATGGCGCCCGGGCCCAGCCCGTGACGTTGACAGGGCCGGGCTTTGGCGGGATTCCTCCCGCCGCCACACGGAGAACCCGATGCCGACGACGATCGCAGACCCCCGTGACCGTCTGATCGTCGCCCTCGACGTCGCCACCCCGGACGAGGCCCTCGGCCTCGTCGAGCGCATCGGGGACGCCGCCACGTTCTACAAGATCGGCTATCGGCTGGCCTACGGCGGCGGCCTCGCCCTGGTGCCGCGTCTGGCGGCGGCCGGGCTCAAGGTGTTCCTCGACCTCAAGCTGCACGACATCGGCAACACGGTGGAGGAGGGGGTCGCGGCCCTGTCAGACCTCGGCGCCACCTTCCTCACCGTCCACGCCTATCCCCAGACCATGCGGGCGGCCGTGCGCGGACGGGGCGCCAACGGACCGCGCATCCTGGCGGTGACCGTGCTGACCTCCTACGACGCCGCCGATCTCGACGAGGCTGGCTATGCGCTGCCGGTGGCCGAACTGGTGGAGCGCCGTGCCCGCCAGGCGGCCGAGGCCGGCATTGACGGCATCGTCTGCTCGGCCTTCGAGGCCGGCCCGGTCAGGGCCGCGATCGGGCCGGACCGCTGCATCGTCACGCCCGGCATCCGCCCGAGGGACTCCGCCACCGGCGACCAGAAGCGGGTGATGACGCCCCGCGAGGCGAGGACGGCGGGCATCGACCACGTGGTGGTCGGTCGGCCGATCACCGCGGCGTCCGACCCGCGCGCGGTGGTCCAGGCCATCGTCGCCGATCTGGCCTGATCACGAGGAGGGCGCGCGCAGGCCCCTCAGGAGGAAGCCGATCATGTCCTCCAGAGGCGGACCCGGGATGTTGGGATAGAGGCTGACGAGCAGCGGGTTGCAGTAGCGCACGATCGCCGCCTGCACGCAGAGGGCCGCCACCTCGGCATCGGCCACGCCGAACTCGCCGTCGCGCATGCCTTCGCCGACCACCCGAACGAGGACGGCGCCGATGCGCGAGACGTGCCGGCCGCAGACCTCCCAGCTCTCGCTCATGGCCGCCTCGACCATCTCGTGCATGCGCGGATTGGCGCGGCAACGCTCGACGCAGTCGTGGTGCAGGGCCCGGACGATGTCGGCGATGCGGTCGGTGGCACTGCGCCCGGGCGCATCGGCGATGGTCGCGATCAGCGCTTCGATGTCTTCGATCACGCGGGCGACCACGGCCTCGTTGATCGCCTTCTTCGACTCGAAGAAGCGATAGACGTTGGCCGGGCTCATGCGCAGGGCCTTGGCGATGTCGGCCACGGTCGTCTTCTGGTAGCCGATCTCGTGGAAGAAGCGCTCGGCCGTCGCCAGGATACGGCACCGGGTCGTGGGTGCGGTCTCGTCCGGCACCAGGGTCGCCGCGTCGGCATCGTTCGTCATCGCGAGACCCTAGGTCGCCCGCCCGCGCCCGTCAAAACGACTGGGCATCGTCCGCGCCATCCATTCCCGTCCCTGTTGAAAGAGGGGCGGGCACGTCGAAGAGTCCTACTCTTTCAGGATGAGGACGGACCACTTTTTCCAGGTCCGCGAGCGCAATCTCCGGCAATCGCCGCGCTTCCATCGCGACCCGGGGCACATCCACGCAAAAAGCGGCGGAGAAAAATCTCCGCCGCGAAACGACGACACAGAATGCCCAGGCGGTCTAGGAACCGAACTGACAGCCCAGCTGCTCGAGATACTCGGCGAGATCGACGCCACCGATACGCTTGCCGTAGTCGAAGCGCATGCCCTGGCGGATATCGACGCTGCTGACCTTGGTGGTCAGCGTGAACGGCTTCACGCAGATCCAGGCACCGTCGCGGCGATGCTCGAAGTAGCTGAGGAGTTCGTGCTTGGCCATGGCCGCCTCTCATCGGGTGTGGCCCATTAACGGCCATGCCGACAATCGGTTCATCGTAAAGTGGACGATCTTGCAAAAAGCTTAAACACCGGCCCTCGTGCCGCGATGCATTCGTTCTTGTCGCATTGCAACAAAAGAGGCTCGGTCTTGGCAGGTCATACCTGGCGAAGTGTATTGTTCGACGTCCAGACCACGCATCGCCCGTCATAGGGTCCAGAACGCGATTTCGGGTCGAGGGTGCGATGCCCGCGACGCCGGGGACCATCCAAGCCAGCTCGGAAACGATCCCGAGCCGGCATGGATGACGGGGATGCCGCCGCCCTCAGGCGACGTTCCTGAGCGCTCCCGTGGCGAGGTGGAAGTCCGGCCCGTTGTGGGTCCTGGCCACCACGCCGTCCCGGATCAGGAAGTCGCCGAAGCGTTCGCCGGGCTGGCGGCGGGCGGCATAGGCGGCGAACAGCGGATCGAGGGTCGTCCGGATCTGCGCCGCGGTCACGTCCTCGGCGTAGAGCTTGCCGAGGCGCGAACCGTCGAAGGCCGCACCGAGGTAGAGGTGGTAGCGCTCGGGGCCGCGTCCCACGAGGCCGATCTCGGCGATGAAGGGCCGGGCGCAGCCGTTGGGGCAGCCGGTCATGCGGATGGTGATCTCGTCCTCCGACAGCCCGTGCGAGGCCAGGCTCTCCTCCAGGTCGGTGATGAGGTCGGGCAGGTAGCGCTCGCTCTCGGCCAGGGCGAGGCCGCAGGTGGGGAGCGCGACGCAGGCCATGGAGTTGCGCCGCAGGGCGCCGGCGCCCTTCAGTAGCCCGTATTCCTCCACCAGCGCCTCGATCGCGGGACGCTTCTCGGCCGACACGTTGGCGATGATGACGTTCTGGTTGCCGGTGAGGCGGAAGTCGCCGTCGTGGATCTCGGCGACGCGCCGCAGGCCGGTGAGGATCTTCGGGCCGTCGCCGTCGTAATCCTTGATCCGGCCGCTCGCCACGTAGAGCGTGAGGTGGTGGCGGCCGTCGTCGCCCTCGGTCCAGCCGTAGCGGTCGCCGTTGTTGGTGAAGGTGAAGGGCTTGGGGTCGGCGAAGGTCTTGCCGAGACGCTTCTCGACCTCGGCGCGGAAGGCCGCGAGCCCGTAGCGCTCGATGGTGTACTTGAGACGGGCGTTCTTGCGGACCTTGCGGTTGCCCCAGTCGCGCTGCACCGTCATCACGGCCTCGGCGACCCGGACGGCCTCGTCGGGCTTGCAGAACAGCATCACGTCGGCGGTGCGCGGGAAGGTGTCGGTCTCGCCGTGGGTCATGCCCATGCCGCCGCCGACGGTGACGTTCCAGCCGGTGACCTGGCCCTTCTTATCGAGGATGGCGATGAAGCCGAGGTCGTGGGCGAAGATGTCGACCTCGTTGGAGGGCGGCACCGCCACCACGATCTTGAACTTCCGCGGCAGGTAGGTCTTGCCGTAGACCGGCTCGTGCTCGCCCTCGCCGCCGACAACCCGCTCGCCGTCGAGCCAGATCTCGCGCCAGGCGTTGGTCTTGGGCAGGAGCGAGTCGGAGATGGTCTTGCCGAGCTCGTAGGCGGCCTTGTGCGCGCCCGACTGGGCCGGGTTGGTGGCGGCCATGACATTGCGGTTGACGTCGCCGCAGGCGGCGATGGTGTCGAGCAGCGCCGCGTCGATGGCGGCCATGGTGCGCTTGAGGTTCGACTTGATGACGCCGTGGTACTGGAAGGTCTGGCGGGTCGTCGCCCGCAGGGTGCCGTTGGCGTAGGTGGTGGCAATGTCGTCGAGCACCAGCCACTGCTTGGGGGTAACGACGCCGCCGGCAATGCGCAGGCGGATCATGAAGCTGTAGGCCTTGTCGAGCTTCTTCTTGGTCCGCTCCGGGCGCAGGTCGCGGTCGTCCTGCAGGTACATCCCGTGGAACTTCACGAGCTGGCCGTCGTCCTCGGAGATCGCGCCGGTGGCGTGCTTGAGGAGCCCGTCGGCGAGCGTCCCGCGCAGGAAGCCGCTGGCGATCTTGATGTGCTCGTTGTGCGACAGCCCGGCCTCGCGGGCCGCCTCGGCCTCGTCGATCGGCCGCGTGGTCGGCGGGGTCTCGTAGGAGCGGGGAGGGGTGTGATCGTCCATGGCGGGATTCCGGTGTTGTCGCGTTGTGGTCGCAGCGTTCGGTGCGTTCCTTCCCCTCGTCGGGGGGAGGGCTCGGGTCACGCTAATAGACGTCCTGCTGGTAGCGATGGCTCCGCTCCAGGGCGGCGACGGCGCTCTCGGCATCGGCGTCGCTGAGGGACTTCACCTCGGCATAGGCCCGGACCACGGCGTTGCGCACGTCCTTGGCCATCCGGGTGGCGTCGCCGCAGACGTAGAAGCTGGCGCCGCCGTCGAGCCAGTCCACCAGCTCCTTGCGATGCTCGTAGAGGCGATCCTGCACGTAGACCTTCTCGGGCTGGTCGCGGGAGAAGGCCACGTCGATCCGGGTCAGCGACTTGTCTTCCAGGGCCTCCTGCCATTCGAGCTGGTAGAGGAAGTCGTGGGTGAAGTGGCGGTCGCCGAAGAACAGCCAGGATCGTCCGACGTCGCGGCCGCCGGCCTCGATGGCGCGGCGCTCCTGCACGAAGGCGCGGAACGGGGCGACGCCGGTGCCGGGCCCCACCATGATGATGTCCTGCGCCGGGTCGTTCGGCAGCCTGAAGTGCCGGTTCGGCTTGAGCTTCACCTTGAGCTTGGCGCCGTTCCTGATCCGGTCGGCGACATGGACCGAGGCGACGCCGGACCGGGCGCGGCCGTGGCTCTCGTAGCGCACCGCGACGATGGCGAGATGGACCTCGTCGCCGACCTCCTTGCGCGATGAGGCGATCGAGTAGGCCCGCGGCGGGAGCGGCCGGGTGATCGCCTCCAGATGCTCGCGCGTCAGGGCCGCGGGGAAGGCGCCGATCAGGTCGACGAGTTGGCGCCCCTCGATCCAGCTGCGGACCTCGCCGCTGTCGATCAGCGCCTTGGCCTCGGCCTGTCCCGTGGCCTTCACGAACCGCTCGACCGTGGTGGCCGACAGGGTGGTGACGTCGCGCTCGGCGATGAGCGAGCGGCGCAGGGCGTCGTCGCCCGTCAGCCCGGCGGCCGCCAGGATGTCGTCGACGAGGGCCGGGTCGTTCTCGGGGTAGATCTCGAGGGAATCGCCCGGCTCGTAGGCGGGCGCGCCCTCCGCGAACTCGAGGGCGAGGTGGATCGTCTCCTTGTCGGAGCGCGACGAGTTCAGGTTCACGTGGTCGACGACCTCGGCCAGGACCGGCTCTCGGCTCGGCTCGGCGTCCTCGGCGTCGTCGGTGCCGACGCGGCCGGCGAAATCCACGGCCACCACGTTGTCGGCGGACGGGGGCGGCGCCAGCGCTTTCAGCGTGTCCCTGATCCAGGCGGCGGCGGGCGTCTCGAAGTCGAGGTCGAGGTCGGCGCGGTCCACGGCGCGTTTGGCGCCGAGCGCTTCGAACCGGGCATCCAGCGCCTTTCCGGTGGCGCAGAACTCCGCGTAGGAGGTGTCGCCCAGGGCCAGGACGCCGAAGGTGACGCCCTCGAGGCGCGGGGCGCCCTCGCCCATCAGTTCGTTGTAGGCGCGTACGGCGCGGGCCGGCGGCTCGCCCTCGCCCCAGGTGGCGGCGATGGCGACGATCCGCTTCTCCTGGCCGAGGCTCGCCACGTCGAGATCGGCGAAATCGATCACCTTCGGCTTGAAGCCGCTCTTCTTGGCGAGCTTGGCGATGGTGCCGGCCAGGGCTTCGCAGTTGCCGGATTCGCTGGCGTAGAGGATCGCCAGGGGCTCGGCCGCCTTGGGCGGGGCGGCCGGAGCCGCCGCCGCCTGCGGACCGGCCGCATCGAGGCCGGCCAGGAACCCGGCGAGCCAGGCCCGCTGCGTCGGCGAGGCGGCACCGAGGACCGCGTCGAGGCTCGCGCGGGCGGTGTCGTCGAAGGGGGAGTTGCGGGGAATGAGCGCGTGTCGGGCCATGAGGGTCGCCATATCGTCCTGGTCGCGTCGTCCTGAGGGCCGGGCCGTCGGCGGAACGTCCGTTTTACAGAACGACGCTTCGATAGAAGGACCTGCCTACGTTTGCAGTGCAAAATAGAACTTTATTCTTCCAGCGTCGCCGCCGCCATGGGGATGAGCCGCCCCTGCGCCGGCAGGGAGGGCAGCGGCAGCGCCGTGGTCGATTTGACTTTCTCCATCGCGAAACGGGAGGTGACGTTCTTGAGCGGCAGCGTCGCGATGAGTTGCTTATAGAAGGTATCGTAGGCGCGCATATCGGCTACGACGACGCGCAGCATGTAGTCCACATCGCCGGCCATGCGGTAGAACTCGAGCACCTCGGGCATCGCCGAGACGGTGGCGGCGAACCGCTCCAGCCAGTCGCGGGAATGGTCCGCCGTCTCGATGGAGACGAAGACGGTGAGGCCGAGGCCGAGCTTGACCGGATCGAGCACCGCCACCCGCCGGTCGATGACGCCGTCGGACTCCAGGCGCTGGATGCGCTTCCAGCACGGGGTCTGCGACAGGCCGACCCGTTCGCCGATCGTGGCGATGGAGAGGGTCGCATCGGTCTGCAGCAGGCCGAGGATCTTGAGGTCTATCGAATCCACACGGGCCTCTTGATGTCGGGCCGTCCGCGCGGGCCGGGTGTGCGAGAGCACCGCGCGATCGGGGGTATTGAGAAGGATCTTCCAGTCGGAGGCAACCGATCCGCCTCCGCATCGTTGGCGTCGGGACCCGGCAAGGGGCCGGAATACCCCCGCGCCATGGCCGCCATGCCTTGACACCGTTCGTTATAGCGAACATCTCAGGCTCACGACAACAGGCTTCTTCGATCACCCTCATGAGCATTCCCCTCGACCGGGCGGCCCGCGACCTCGCGGCGGCGATGGCCCCCCTCGATCTCCCCGGCCGCATCCGCCTCGTCGGGGCGACCGTCCCCGGCCGCCTCGTGTTCACCACGAGCCTCGGGATCGAGGATCAGGCGCTCACCCACGCCCTCGCCATGGCCAAGAGCCTCGACGCCAAGAGCCTCGACGCCAAGAGCCTCGGCCGGAGCCAGTCGGAGCCGGGGCGGATCGAGATCGTCACCCTCGACACCGGCCGTCTGTTCCCGGAGACCTACGACGTCTGGGCGGAGACGGAAGCGGCCTACGGCATCCGCATCATGGCCTATGCGCCCGAGCGCGTGGCCGAGGAGGCCTTCGTCGCGAGCGAGGGCATCAACGGGTTTCGCCGGTCGGTGGCCGCGCGCCAGGCCTGCTGCGGCCTGCGCAAGGTCGAGCCCCTCGGGCGGGCGCTCGCCGGTGCCGCCGGCTGGCTGACCGGCCTGCGTGCCGGGCAATCCGCCAACCGCGCCGAGACGCCCCTGGCGGAGGCCGACGAGGCGCACGGGCTCATCAAGATCAATCCGCTCGCGGACTGGAGCCGGGCGGACGTCGACCGCTTCGTGCTGGACAATGTCGTGCCCTACAACGTGCTGCACGACCGGGGCTTTCCTTCGATCGGCTGTGCGCCTTGCACCCGCGCCGTCCGGATCGGCGAGAGCGAGCGGGCCGGGCGCTGGTGGTGGGAGCAGGAATCGAAAAAGGAATGCGGCCTGCATCTCCACCCGTCCGCCGCACCGGGCTCCGAGCCCCGTGCCTTCGAGACGACCACCCGCAACACGAGCCCGGAGATGGCCCGATGAGTGCCGCTTCCCCGACCCTGGCCGCGACGCGGTCAGGGCGACTGACCCACCTGCAGCGCCTCGAGGCCGAGAGCATCCACATCATGCGGGAGACGGTCGCCGAGACCGAGAACCCGGTCATGCTCTACTCCATCGGCAAGGATTCCTCGGTGCTGCTGCATCTGGCGCTCAAGGCCTTCGCGCCGGGACGCCTGCCGTTCCCGCTGATGCACATCGACACCACCTGGAAGTTCAAGGAGATGATCGCGTTCCGCGACGCCCGCGCGAAGGAACTCGGGCTCGACCTGATCGTCCACACCAACCAGGACGGGCTCGACCGCGGCGTCGGCCCGATCAGCCACGGCTCGGAGGTCCACACCGACGTGATGAAGACGCAAGGGCTGCGTCAGGCCCTCGACAAGCACAAGTTCGACGCGGCATTCGGGGGCGCCCGCCGTGACGAGGAGGCGTCGCGCGCCAAGGAGCGCATCGTCTCCCTGCGCACCGCGCAGCACCGCTGGGACCCCAAGCGCCAGCGCGCCGAGCCCTGGCACATCTACAACATGAAGAAGAAGCGCGGCGAATCCCTGCGCGTCTTTCCGCTCTCCAATTGGACCGAGCTCGACGTCTGGCTCTACATCGAGCAGGAAGGCATCCCGATCGTACCCCTCTATTTCGCGGCCGAGCGCCCCGTGGTGGAGCGCGACGGCCAACTCATCATGGTCGACGACGAGCGGCTGCCGCTGGCGCCCGGCGAGACGCCGCAGATGCGCAAGGTCCGCTTCCGCACGCTCGGCTGCTACCCGCTGACCGGCGCGGTGGAGAGCCCGGCCGTGACCCTTCCCGAAATCATCGGCGAGACCCTGGCCGCCCGTACCTCCGAGCGCCAGGGCCGGGTGATCGACAAGGACGGGTCGGGTGCCATGGAGCGCAAGAAGCAGGAGGGGTATTTCTAGAGATGACCATCCATCACGCACCCGAAGCCTTCGGCTACGACAGCTTCCTTGCCGCCCACCAGCACAAGGAGGTTCTGCGCTTCATCGCCTGCGGCTCCGTCGACGACGGCAAGTCGACGCTGATCGGCCGCCTCCTCCACGACACCAAGCAGATCTTCGACGACCAGATCACCGCTCTCCAGCGCGATTCGCGCAAGCACGGGACCCAGGGCACCGAAATCGACCTCGCTCTCCTCGTCGACGGCCTCCAGGCCGAGCGCGAGCAGGGCATCACCATCGACGTCGCGTATCGGTTCTTCTCCACCGACAAGCGGTCTTTCATCGTCGCCGATACCCCCGGCCACGAGCAGTACACCCGCAACATGGCCACCGGCGCCTCCACGGCGGATGTCGCCGTGATCCTGGTGGACGCCCGCGCCGGCCTGACCCGGCAGACGCGCCGGCACGCCCTCCTGGTCTCGCTGCTCGGCATCAGGCGCGTGGCGCTGGCCGTCAACAAGATGGATCTGGTCGGCTGGTCCCAGGACAAGTTCGATTCCATTACGCAGGCGTTCGACGCCTTCGCGGCACCGCTCGGCTTTGCCGAGGTCCGTGCCATTCCGTTGTCGGCGAAGAACGGGGACAATGTCGTGCTGCCGGGCGCGGTGGTGCCCTGGTACCGCGGCACGCCGCTGCTGCAATACCTCGAAGAGGTGCCGGTGCGCGTCGAGGAGCAGGCCGCGCCGTTCCGCATGCCGGTCCAGTGGGTCAACCGCCCGAACTCGGACTTTCGCGGGTTCTCGGGGCTCGTCGCCAGCGGCCGCATCGCCCCCGGCGATGCGATCGTCGTCGAGCCCTCGAGCCGGACCTCGACCATCGCCCGGATCGTGACCGCCGACGGCGACCTGCCGGAGGCCCGCGAGGGCCAGTCGGTCACCCTGGTCCTGTCCGACGAGATCGACGCCTCGCGCGGTTCGGTCATCGCGGCGGCCGACGCGCCGATGCGGGTGACCGACCGGCTCGACGCCCGCCTGTTCTGGGCGGCCGAGCGGGAGTTGCTGCCCGGCGCCAGCCTGCTCGCCAAGATCGGCACCGTGACGGTGAACGCCGTGGTCACCGAGATCCGGACGCGCATCGACCTGGAGACGGGGAGCCCCGAGCCCGCCGCGCGGCTGGTGGCCAACGACATCGCCGACGTGAGCCTCACCCTCGACCGTCCCGTCGCCGTCGACGCCTATCGCGACAACCGCGACACCGGCGGCTTCATCCTGATCGACCGCGAGACGACCGATACGGCCGCTCTCGGTCTCGTCCAGCCGGAGGTGGAGGCCAAGGCGAAGGAGGAGCCGGCCGAGGCGCGTGCGGCCAAGTCGGGTGGCGGCTTCCTGTCGAAGTTCCGTTGGGTGTTCGGCGGCATCTGACCGACCCGCCGCGCCGGCGAGCACGGAGGGTGCGGCCCGGCCTGGAACCGGCTAGACCGGGCGACCTTCACGCCGGCGGTCGCCGGCGCGGACTCCCGCCATCGGATGCCCCATGCCGCTCGCCCTCATGGTTCCCGTCACGGAAGAGAATTACGACGAGGGGCGATACCTCTCCTGCAATCCCGACGTGCGGGCTTTCGTGGCAGACGGCCGGCTCGCCTCCACCTACGACCACGTCAAGCGCTTCGGCCTGCGCGAGGGCCGTCCGATCGCGGTTCACAATCCCGACCTCGCGGCGGCGCGCGCGACCAAGATGGCGCGGGTTCGGCCGCTCCTGCGGGACGACATGGCGTGCACCTGGGAAAGCGATCTCGCCAATTTCCTGACGCGCGAGCTGCGTGACGAGAACCGCATCGTCGCGACGAACTCGGTGTCCTCGAACGCCTACGACGCTCACGGCCTCGAACTCGTCGAGAGCTACCCGGACGGGCTCGTCCTCGATTGCGGTGCCGGCAACCGTCCGGTCTATTTCGAGAACGTCGTCAACTACGAGATCGTCGATTACCCCTCCACCGACGTGCTGGGGGTGGGCGAGAAACTGCCCTTCCGGGACGACAGCTTCGATGCCGTCATCTCGGTGGCCGTGCTCGAACATGTCCGCGACCCCTTCACCTGCGCGCGGGAGCTGACGCGGGTGCTCAAGCCCGGCGGGCGGCTCTATTGCGGCATGCCGTTCCTGCAGCCCTATCACGGCTACCCGCATCACTATTTCAACGCGACGCCGCAGGGCCTGCGGCGTCTTTTCGAGGATCACATCACCGTCGAGGATGTGACGGTGATCGATTCCACCCATCCGGTCTGGGCGTTGAACTGGATCCTGGCCTCCTGGGCCGCGGGCCTGCCGCCCGACCTGCGCAAGCGCTTCAAGAAGATGACCGTCGCCGACCTGCTGCGCGCGCCGATGGAACAGCTCGACGGTGCCCATTGCCGCGGTCTCTCCCACGACAAGCTCCTCGAACTCGCCTGTGCGACGGTTCTTTTCGCCAGGAAGTGACCGCTTCCGCACGAGACGGCAGCGCGAGGCAGGGTTGTTCTGTACGGGCCGGCCGAGATCTTGCCCCTGTTGGCTTGCATCACTACGGTCCCGCCGCCGCAGGCGAGTTTTTCGTCTCCTCGCACTGCGCCAAACCCGATGACCAGGAGCATGCCGCCATGGGCTTTCTGTCCGACGCCCTTTCCCGCGTGAAGCCATCCGCGACCATCGCGATGACGCAGAAGGCGCGCGAGCTCAAAGCCAAGGGCATGGACGTGATCAGCCTGTCGGTGGGCGAGCCCGACTTCGACACGCCCGACCACATCAAGGACGCGGCCATCGAAGCGATCCGGCGCGGCGAGACCAAGTATCCGCCGGTCTCGGGCATCGTGCCCCTGCGCGAGGCCATCGCCAAGAAGTTCAAGCGCGAGAACGGGCTCGACTACAAGCCGAGCCAGACCATCGTCGGCACCGGCGGCAAGCACGTCATTTACAACGCGCTGCTCGCCACCCTGAACCCGGGCGACGAGGTGGTGATCCCGCGCCCCTACTGGGTCTCCTACCCGGAGATGGTGGTGCTGTGCGGCGGCACGCCCGTCTTCGCCGAGACCGACATGGCGCACGACTTCAAGCTCCAGCCCGAGGAGCTGGAGCGGGTGATCACCCCAAAGACCAAGTGGATCATCCTCAACTCGCCCTCGAACCCCTCGGGGGCGGCCTACGCCCGCGACGAGCTCAAGGCGATCACCGACGTGCTGATGCGCCACCCGCACGTCTGGGTGCTCACCGACGACATGTACGAGCACCTCTGCTACGGCGATTTCGCGTTCGTGACCCCGGCCCAGGTCGAGCCGGGCCTGTACGAGCGCACGCTCACCATGAACGGCGTCTCGAAGGCCTATGCGATGACCGGCTGGCGCATCGGCTACGCCGCCGGCCCCGAGCACCTGATCAAGGCGATGGACTTCGTGCAGGGCCAGCAGACCTCGGGAGCCTCGTCGATCTCGCAATGGGCGGCGGTGGCCGCGCTCGACGGGCCGCAGGACCATCTCGCCCAGTTCCGTGCCGCCTTCCACGAACGCCGCGACCTCGTGGTGTCGATGCTCAATCAGACCAAGGGCCTGAAGTGCCCGACGCCGGAGGGGGCCTTCTACGTCTATCCGTCCTGCGCCGAGACGATCGGGCGCAAGACCCCGTCGGGCAAGGTGATCGAGACCGACGAGGATTTCGTGGTGGAACTGCTCCAGGCCGAGGGCGTCGCCGCCGTCCACGGCTCGGCCTTCGGGCTGGGGCCGAACCTGCGCATCTCCTACGCTACCTCGAACAGCGCCCTCGAGGAAGCCTGCAACCGCATCCAGCGGTTCTGCGGCTCCCTGAGCTGAACCCCATCGGCCGAGGGCCGAACGCGTAACGACGACACAGGGCCGCGCGACCTCAGAAAGGGTCGCGCGGCCCTGTCCGTTCGGCCGCCATACGCAGAATATTCATCCCTGCATCGTTCCGAGACTGAATACGTTGCGTCGGGCAAGCATCCATTAGGGATCTTTGCGCAGAATGGCGCTCGGACGGGGAACCGTTCCCCGACCATCGTGCAGATCCGGACGAGACCATCATGCGACGCCTTCTGACGGGCGGGATCAAGGCGATCCTCGCGATCGCCGCACTGTCCACCGCCGCGCACTGGGCGCTCAGGGTCCAGCGCGAGCCGGCCGCGGAGGCGCGTGCCGCCGCCGCCCCGGCCGACCCGGTGACCACCGGCTCGATCGCGCCCAGGGGCGGGGACCGGACGAGCGTCGAGGCGACCAAGGCGAGCGGCAAGGACGGGGCCGCCGGATTCGACCAGCGCCGGCTTTCGGAGCTGATCGCCGGGACGGCGCCGGAGAAGGCCAAGCCCAAGCGCGCCGAGACGGCCAAGCGCTGATCGGCCATCGTTCGCTCGGCCTGCATCGGGGTCCGATGAGCCTCCCCGAGCCGTCGCGGCGGGAATGACCGCCCAGACCGTGCCACGCATGACGGGAGGTTCCGGAGCCGGCACCAGGGGTCGGGAAAACGCTATCTCGAAGCGCGCGCAGGCCATCGAGCCCCGCCGACGGCAAAAGCCACCGGCTGTCGCGCACTCATGATACGGGGGACATCACCGCCTGCTAGCCGAACGGACGGTGGAGATCGGCCCGGACGGGCGGCGCGAGGGCAGGCCGGTCCGGGGTCGTGTCGTGGTCGGGAAAGGGGCGACGGAGACGAAGACGTTCAGCGACGGCGGAACTGGCCGCGGATCGGCGGACGCGGACCGGCGGAACGCTCGTCCTTGTGGCGGAACACGAGACGGCCCTTCTCGAGGTCGTAGGGCGACATCTCGACGGTGACGCGGTCCCCGGCCAGGGTCTTGATGCGGTTCTTCTTCATCTTGCCGGCCGTGTAGGCCACGATCTCGTGACCCTGGTCGAGCTGCACGCGGTAGCGCGCATCCGGCAGGATCTCGATCACGAGACCGTCGAACTGCATCAACTCTTCTTTCGCCATTCACCATCTCCAGCCGGACGCCCGAACGAGGCGGCCGGGACACCACAATCGACCCGTTCGGCGAGACGCTGGGGGCGGCGGGTCCGAAAGAATCGGATGCGCATCACCGGCAAGCGTGTCCTGCACATAATGTTCGCGCCGTATCCACGCAAGCTTTTAGCGCCGGCCTCACCCGGACAGTTCCGCGACAGGGTTGCCGAGTCGCTTCTCTCGACAGCTGTCGCCGGCCCGAACGTCTGGCGCACGCCGCGCCATCACGGGGTGATCTGATTCCCGACGTAGTCGACTCGGCCGTCGCCGGTGCGACGCCACGCGTGGAGGGCGTAGCCCGAGGCGGTCAGGTCGCCGCGGGCGTCGTAGCTGACGTCGCCGATCAGGGTCTTCACGGGCCGGCCCGCATGGAGCCAAGCGGCGACCTTGCGCCCGTCCGTCGACTTCGCCTGCGCCATCGCCCGCGCGAGCACCTCCACCGCCGCGTAGGTCCGTCCGGCGATCGCCTCGGCCTCGGGGCTGCGCGGGGACCGCGCGGTGGCCCCCTTGAGGTCTGCTTGCTTGGGATCGGGAAGTTTGGGATCGGGAAGCTTGCGCGGCTCGGGCAGCGCCGTCATCAGCGTGCCTTCGGCATCGGGCGCGAAATCCCTGTCGATCAGGCCGTCGCTGCCGACGAGGGGCACGGTGAGGCCCGCGTTTCGCAGGGCCTTGACCAGGACGGCGGCGTCCGCCGCGAGCCCGCCGAAATAGACCACCTCCACCTGCGCCCGGGCGAGGCGCGCCACCAGCCGCGACAGGTCGCGCTCGCCGCGGTCGAACCCCTCGAAGGCGGCATCCGTCCGCCCGGAGGCCTTCAGGACCCGCGAGACCTCGTCGGCGAGGCCGCGTCCGAACGCCGACTTGTCGTGGACGATCCCGATGCGCCGGCCGCCGTAGGCCTGCGCGAGATGGGTGCCGGCGATCCGGCCCTGTTCGGCGTCGCTGCCGCCGGTGCGAAAGACGTTCCAGGCCCCGCGGGCGGTCAGCGGCGCCCAGGAGACGCCGGGCGTGACCAGGACGATGCCGGCGGCCTCGTAGGCCGGGGCGACGAGGGCGGCCACGGAGGGGGTGAGGGGGCCGACCACGAATCCGACCTTGTCGGCGGCGAGGCGTTTGGCTGCGGCGAGCCCCTGGCGCGGGTCGCCGCCGTCGTCGGCGACGACCAGGGCGAACGTCTGCCCGCCGGTACGGTTGAGATCGGCCACGGCCTGCTCGGCCGCCAGCCGCATGCCCTGCCCGAAGGCGGCATCGGGGCCGGTGAGGGGGGCGGACAGCCCGATCCTGACGACGGTCTGCGCCTCTGCCGCGAGCCCCCACCCGGACATCGTCAGCACGGCGAACGCCAGGGCCGCCCAAAGAACTCCGCCCATGAAAGCCCGCCCGATCCGCCGGTCCCGATGCGAGGATAGCGCCGGGCGCGCCGGTGCGAAAGCGCAGCCGGACGAGGTGTGCCGGCCGGTGCCGCGTGGCGGAATCGTCGATTGCAGATTGTTCTGTCGTGAAGAGGGCCTACCTTGAGCGGGGCGGCGACGTGCGGACCGCAGCGGAGGCGATCCATGCTCTCGGCCGAGACCGACATCCTCAAGGCGGCCGAATCCTGGCGGCGCGACGGGCGGCAGGTGGCTTTGGCCACCGTGGTCGAGACCTGGGGCTCGGCTCCGCGCCCGGTGGGCAGCCACCTCGTGGTGGACGAGGACGGCAACTTCCTCGGCTCGGTCTCCGGCGGGTGCGTCGAGGGCGCGGTGATCACCGAGGGGCTCGAGGCCATCGCCGACGGGCACCCCCGGGTGATCGAATTCGGAGTGGCCGACGAGACCGCCTGGCGGGTCGGCCTCTCCTGCGGCGGGCGCATCCGCGTCTTCGTCGAACGGATCGACTGAACCGGCCGCGTCATGAAGCTCGAGACCCTCGCCATCCTCAACGCCGAGCGGGCCGCCCGCCGGGCCGCGATCCTGCTCAGCGACCTCGACGACGGTGGCCAGCGCGTGGTGCGCGAGGCGCAGATCGGCGACGATCCCCTCGCCGACCTCCTCACGCGCCACCTCCTGTCGGGCAAGAGCGGCCTCGTCACCATCGAGGGCCGGCAGGTGTTCCTCACCGTGCAGGTGCCGCCGGTCCGCCTCGTGGTGATCGGGGCGGTGCACATCAGCCAGGCCCTCTGCCCGATGGCGGCGGCCCTCGACCTGTCCGTCAGCGTCATCGACCCGCGCACCGCCTTTGCGACGCCCGACCGCTTTCCCGGCACCACCCTGGTGACGCAATGGCCGGACGAGGCCTTCGCCTCGTCGGTGCCGCCGCTCGACCGCTACTGCGCCCTGGTCGCCCTCACCCACGACCCAAAGATCGACGACCCCGCCCTGATCGCCGCCCTGAAGGCGCAGTGCTTCTACGTCGGGGCGCTGGGCTCGCGTAAGACCCACGCCCGGCGGGTGGAGCGGTTGACGGAGGCCGGGTTTTCGGCGGCCGAGATCGGACGGATCGCGGCCCCGATCGGCCTCGACATCGGGGCGGTCAGCCCGGCCGAGATCGCGGTCTCGATCCTCGCCCAGATCGTCGCGAGCCAGCGCAAGAGTAGTGCGGGGCAAGCCGCTGGCACGCCGGGTCAAGCCGCTGGCAGCTCTAGCCAAGTTTCGGGCGGCGCGTGAAGTTCGGTCGCGTTCCGACCGCCCGGGCGGGCGGTCTCATCACCGCCCATACCCTGCGCGCCGGATCGCTGACCCTGCGCAAGGGCAGCCGCCTCCGGCCCGAGCATTTGCACCACCTCCAGGAGGCGGGGCTCGACGAGGTGGTGGCGGCGAGCCTGGAGCCCGGCGACATCGGCGAGGACGAGGCCGCCTCGCATCTGGCCGAGCGCATCGCCGGGGACGGGCTGCGGCGGGAGCCCGCCTTCACCGGGCGCTGCAACCTGTTCGCCGGGCTCGCGGGACTGCTTCTCGTGGAGCGCGCCGGCATCGATGCGATCAACGGCGTCGACGAGGCCATCACCGTGGCGACCCTGGCGCCGTTCCGGCCGGTGGCCGCGGACGAGATGGTGGCGACGGTCAAGATCATTCCCTACGCCGTCCCCGGGCCGGTCCTGGCCATGGCCTGCGCCGCCGTGCGCGAGCCGCCCCTGCGGATCGCGCCCTACCGCCGCCGCCGCGTCGGGGTCGTCTCGACCCTGCTGCCGGGCCTGAAACCGGCCACGGTCGACAAGACCCTGCGCAACCTCCGGCACCGTCTGGCGCCCACCGGTGCGGCGGTGATCGGCGACGTCCGCATTCCCCACGAACCCGGGGCGGTGGCCGAGGCGGTGGCGACCCTCGTCGAGCAAAGCGGCGCCGACCTCGTCCTGATCTTCGGCGCCTCGGCCATCGCCGACCGCCGCGACGTGATTCCGATGGGTATCGAGGCGGCGGGCGGCCATGTCGTCCACCTCGGCATGCCGGTTGACCCCGGCAACCTTCTCCTGGTGGGCGCGCGCGGCGACGTGCCGGTGATCGGGGCGCCGGGCTGCGCCCGCTCGCCCAAGGAGAACGGCTTCGACTGGGTGCTGCAGCGGCATCTGGCGGATCTCGCCGTGGCGCGCTCCGACATCGTCGCCATGGGCGTCGGCGGCCTGCTCACGGAGATCGTCTCGCGGCCCCAGCCGCGTGACGGCGGCGAACGCGCCGACGACGATGCCTGAGGCCATCGCCATCCTCCTGCTCGCCGCCGGCAGGGGCAGCCGCTTCGGCGAGGCGCCCAAACTCCTCGCCCTCCTCGAGGGCAAGCCCCTGGTGCGCCATGCCGCCGAGGCCGCACTGGCGAGCGGGCTCGGGCCGGTGACGGTGGTGCTGGGCACCCACGGTCCGCGCATCCGCGCCGCCCTCGACGGCCTGGACCTCGCCTGTCTCACGAACCCGGCACCGCAGGACGGCCTCGCGAGCTCGCTGCGGCTCGGGCTCGCCGCGGTCCCGGCCGGGACCGGCGGGATCATCGTCATGCTCGCCGACATGCCGCGCATCCGGCCCGACCATCTGGCCGCTCTCGCGGCGGCTTATGCGGCCGGGGAGCCCCGGCCGGCGGCCGTCGTTCCGATCCATGGCGGCAGGCGCGGCAATCCGGTCCTGCTCGATCGCGCCCGCCTCGGGCAGGACATCGCGCGCCTGTCGGGCGACCGCGGCGCCGGGCGGTTGCTGGCCGGGCGCGGGGATGTGGTGGAGATCGCGATGGACGCGGCGGTGCGCTACGACGTCGATACGCCGGACGCCTTGGATCGCGCCTGAGCGGACGGAATCAGCCCGACCGCTTGGCCTCGGTCCGGCACCGGTCCGAGCAATAGCGGACCTCGTCCCAGACCCGCTCCCACTTCTTTCGCCAGGCGAACGGCTTCTGGCAATGGGCGCAGGTCTTGGTCGGCAGGTCGGCCTTCTTGCGCATCCGGGCCATGGCCGGCCGGAGTCCTAGAGGCCGGCCAGCGGCAGCACCGCCACCGTGACCACGAAGACGACGCTGGCCACGAGGCTTGTCCATATCGCCTTCTCGCGCAGGCGCGGGCTCGCGGGAGCGCCGGGGTCCTGGCCCGGCACCAGCCGCGCGGGATCGGTCTCGGCCTGGTTGCGCAACGGCAGGATGGCGAACAGCAGCGTCCACCACACCACGAAATACAGCGCCACCGCACCGAAGATCGAGAGCCCGAACAACGCCACCGCGATCGCCACCGTGGCGGCGCCGAGGGCGAGCACGGTGCCCAGCGTCCGCCCGGTCGAGGTCGTCAGCGTCTGCAACAGCGCGCTCACACCTGCTCCAGCTCGACGAGTGTGCCGAGGAAATCCTTCGGGTGGAGGAACAGCACGGGCTTGCCGTGGGCGCCGATGCGGGGCTCGCCGGTGCCCAGTACCCGCGCGCCCTGCGCCTTGAGCTTGTCGCGGGCGACGATGATGTCGTCGACCTCGTAGCAGACGTGGTGGACGCCCCCGTTCGGATTGCGCTCCACGAAGCTCTCGATGGGCGAGCCTTCACCGAGCGGCGCCATCAGCTCGACCTTGCTGTTGGGCAGTTCCACGAACACGACCGTGACGCCGTGCTCGGGCTGCGGCAGCGGCTCGGTGAGCGTGGCACCCAGGGTATCGCGATAGATCGCGCAGGCCGCATCGAGATCGCGCACCGCGATGGCCACGTGGTTGAGACGCCCGATCATGTGTCGCTCCTCTCTCGTTCGAACATCCGCCGCCGGCTCCCTCCCCGGAGCGGGGAGGGTCCGACATCTCACACCTCGACCACCTGGACGTGGCAGGCCGGCTTCTTGCCCCAGGCCTCGTTGACGGCCGAGCGCAGGGCGCGGTCGACGGCGTTCTCCACCGCCTCCGAGTCCCGGCGCTTGCCCTTCGAGAGCCCGGCCAGCGTCCGCGAAACGGATTCGACCACGACGTCGAGCATCGGCTGGCCGGTACGCCCGCGGTTGGGCAGGCCCATGATGTCGATGGCCGGTTCGCCCAGCACGGTGCCCTGATCGTCGATGGCGATGGCCACCGAGACCATGCCCGACTGCGAGAGCTTGCGGCGCTCGGGGATCGCCCGGTCCTTGGCGTCCACCAGCACGTTGCCGTCCTTGAACAGGCGGCCGGACTTGACGTGATCGACGATCTCCGGCGTGCCGGGTGCGAGGCGCACGACGCAGCCGTTGCGGGCCTTGACCACGTTCGGCACGCCCTGCTCGCGGGCGAACCGCGCATGCTCGTCGAGGTGCAGGGCCTCGCCGTGGGCGGGGATCACCGTGTTCGGTCGCGTCCAGGCGTACATCTCCGCCATCTCGTCGCGGCGCGGATGGCCCGAGACGTGGACGAGGGCGGTCCGGTCCGTGACGACCTCGATGCCGGCGTTGATCAGGTCGTTGATGATCGCGCCGACCGAACGCTCGTTGCCGGGGATGGCGCGCGAGGAGAAGATCACGCGGTCGCCGGCGGCCAGGGTGACGTCGGGGTGGTCGTCGCGGGAAACGCGGGCCAGGGCCGCGCGGTCCTCGCCCTGCGAGCCGGTGAGCAGCACCACGACCTTGTCGCGGGGCAGGTAGCCGTAGGCGCTGGCGGGCCGGAAATCGGGCAGCCCGTCGAGGAAGCCGCATTCCTTGGCCACTTCGATCACCCGGTCCATCGCCCGGCCGACGGCGACGACCTCGCGGCCGCAGGCCTTGGCCGCCAGGGCCACGGCCCGCATGCGGGCGACGTTCGAGGCGAAGGTGGTGACGGCGACCCGATGCGGGGCCTCGGCGATCAGCTCGGCCAGCGTGCTGGCGACCTCGGCCTCGCTCGGGCTGCTGCCGGTGCGCATGACGTTGGTGGAATCCGACACCATCGCCAGGATGCCCTCGTCACCCAGCGCCGTGAAGGCGGCGGCCGAGGTGACGTCGCCCAGGATCGGGGTCAGGTCGAGCTTCCAGTCGCCGGTGTGGAGGACGAGCCCCGAAGGGGTGCGGATCGCCACGGCGTTGGCTTCCGGGATCGAGTGCGAGACCGGCACGAACTCGATGTCGAACGGGCCGACCACGACGCGCTTTCCGGCCGCGATCTCGCGCAGCACCACCTTGGGCGCGCCCGGCTCGCTGAGACGGCGGGCCTCCAGCAGGTTCTTGGCGAAGCGCGTCGCGTACACCGGCACCTTGAGCTTGTGCCAGAGTTCGCCGATCGCCCCGATGTGGTCCTCGTGCGCGTGGGTGATGAAGATCGCCAGCAGGTCGTCGCGGCGCTCCTCGATGAAGCTGAGGTCCGGGAACATGAGGTCGATGCCGGGGAAACCCTCCTCGCCGGCAAAGCCCATCCCACAGTCGACCATGATCCATTTGCGACCCTTCTCCGGCCCGAAGCCGTAGAGCGCCGCGTTCATCCCGATCTCGCCCACGCCGCCGAGCGGCACGAAGACGAGCTCGTCTTGCCTTGTCGTCATAGCTGTCACAACCTCAAGCCGCCGTCGCGGCCGTCCCAAAATGCACCTCGCCCGCCGTCACGGTCCGTCGCGTTCCGTCGTCCGAGACGACCACGAGCCGTCCGGCGTCGTCGATCGTCTCGAAAATTCCCTGCACCCGGCTCGTGCCGAGGCTCACCGATACCGGCCTACCGAGCCCGGCCGCGCTCGCGAGCCACCGCGCGCGCACATGCCCGAAGCCTTCGCCCTGGTGCCACAGCCGCATCGCCGCGACGATCGTGTCGGACAAGGCCCGTAGCACGTCCGGCGCGTCGACCACGCATCCCGCCTGCCTGAGGCACGTCGCGGCATAAGGCAATCCCTCCGGGGCCGCCGCGACGTTGACGCCGAAGCCGACGACCACGATTCGCCGGCCGTCGCGGAGCGTTTCCGCCTCCAGCAGGATGCCCGCGAGCTTGCCGCCGTCGAGGAGGACGTCGTTGGGCCACTTCAAGCGCGGGCCGCCGACCTCGGTCGCTCCCCATCCCTCGACCTCGTCCCGAGGCGTCGCGTCGGCCGAAACGCATGTGCGCGCGTCGCCGCACACCACACGGACCGCATCCACTAGGGCCACCCCGGCCACGAACCCCAGGGTCGCGAGCCTGCCGGGATCGACGTCGTCCACGCCCAGCAGGAGACTGGCGGCGAGGTTGCCGGGCGGCGATGTCCAGGCGTTGCCGCGCCGGCCGCGACCGGCCTCCTGGCGCCGGGCGACCACCCAGAGCGGCCCGGCCTGGCCGGAGCGCGCACGCTCCAGGGCCTCGGTGTTGGTGGAGCCGAGGCTGTCGTGGACGACGAGACGATGACCGGCCGCCGTGGCGGCGGCCCCGAGCCGGTAGTCCATCCGCGCGCTAGAACAACGACTTGGCCGCGGCCCCGGCGGCGCCGACCAGCGGTGCGGGCAGGAGCCAGAACAGGATCACCACGACGCTCGACAGGCCGAGCACGATGCGCAGGCCCGGGGCCATCGCCTCGTAGGGGGCCTTGGGCTCGTCGAAGTACATCACCTTGACGAGGCGGATGTAATAGAACGCACCGATCACGCTGGTGACGACGCCGATCACCGCGAGCGCCAGGAGGTCGGCCTTGATGGCGGCGGCGAAGACGTAGAACTTGCCGAAGAAGCCGGCGAGCGGCGGGATGCCGGCGAGCGAGAACATCATCGCGGCCAGGCAGAACGCCATCACCGGATGGGTCCGCGACAGGCCCGAGAGGTCGTCCACCGTCTCGAACATCCGGCCGCCCCGGCGCAGGGACAGCAGGACCGCGAAGGCGCCCAGCGTCATGGCGAGGTAGATGATCATGTAGATCACCACGCCGCGGATGCCCTCCTCGGAGGCGGCGGCGAGGCCGATCAGCGCGTAGCCGACGTTGCCGATCGAGGAATAGGCCATCAGCCGCTTGATCGAGGTCTGGCCGATGGCCGCGAAGGAGCCGAGCGTCATCGAGGCGATGGACACGAAGACGATGATCTGCTGCCAGATCGCGGTGACGTCGGGGAATGCGCCCATGAAGATCCGCACCGTCATCGCCACCGCCGCCATCTTTGGCGCCGAGGCGAAGAAGGCGGTCACCGGCGTCGGCGAGCCCTCGTAGACGTCGGGCGTCCACATGTGGAACGGCACCGCCGACATCTTGAATGCGACGCCGGCCGCCACGAACACGATGCCCAGCACAATGCCGAAGCCGGCGCCCTCGTGCAGCGCCGAGACGATGCCGGGGAACGAGACCGTGCCGGTGAAGCCGTAGACGAGCGAGGCGCCGTAGAGCAGCATCCCCGACGACAGCGCGCCGAGGACGAAGTACTTCAAGCCCGCCTCGGTCGATTTCAGGTTGTCGCGATGGAAGGCCGCGATGACGTAGGCCGCGAGCGACTGCAGTTCGAGGCCGAGGTAGAGGGCGATGAGGTCGTTGGCCGAGACCATCACCATCATGCCGATGGTGCACAACACGACCAGGATCGGGAACTCGAACCGGTCGATGCGCTCGCGCTGGAAGTAGTCGCGCGACAACAGGATGGTCGCGGCCGAGCCGATCAGCACCAGGGCCTTCATCACGCGGGAGAACCCGTCGACGATGAACGAGCCGTTGAGCGTGGTGACCTTGAGGCCGGTCTGCGAGACCACGACGAAGAGCGCGAGCACGAGGAGCAGCAGGGCACCGACGTTGACTCCCTCCACCGAGCGCTCGCCCTTGAAGGCGCCGTACAGGATCAGCACCAGCACGCCGACGGCGAGGATCAGTTCGGGCAGGGCCGGCCCGAGGGCCGGCATCACGATCTGGGCGGCGTTCATCGGTTCACCTTCAGCGCGCGACCGGCGGCACGACGGCCGCGGTCTGCGTGGTCGAGAGCGCGGTCTTCATGCTCTGCATCAGCGCCTCCGTCGAGGGGGCGAAGGTGTCGAGGATCGGAGCCGGGTGGACCCCGTAGTAGATCGTCAGCGCCACCAGCGGCGCGATGATGATCTTCTCGCGCAGGTCGAGGTCGAGGATGCCCATCAGGGCCGGTTTCTCGAGCTTGCCGTAGATCACCCGCGCATACAGCCACAGGGCGTAGCCGGCCGAGAGGATGATGCCGAACACCGAGAAGAACGCCACGGTCGGGTTGGCCTTGAACGCCCCCATCATGGCGAGGAACTCGCCGACGAATCCGGAGGTGCCGGGCAGGCCGACGTTGGCCATGGTGAACACCATCATCGCGGCGGCGAACAGCGGCATGCGCTTTACGAGCCCGCCGTAGGCCGCGATCTCGCGGGTGTGCATGCGGTCGTAGACGACGCCGACGCAGAGGAAGAGCGCACCCGAGACGATGCCGTGCGAGATCATCAGGAACAGGGCGCCCTGGATGCCCTGCTCGTTGAGGGTGAAGAGGCCGAGCGTGACGAAGCCCATGTGGGCGACCGAGGAATAGGCGATCAGCTTCTTGATGTCGGTCTGCATGAGGGCGATCAGCGACGTGAAGATGATCGCGATCACCGACAGGGCGAACACCAGCGGCGCGAAGGCCTGGCTGGCATCCGGGAACATCGGCAGCGAGACCCGGATGAAGCCGTAGCCGCCCATCTTGAGGAGGATGCCGGCCAGGATCACCGACCCGGCGGTGGGCGCCTCCACGTGCGCGTCGGGCAGCCAGGTATGGACCGGCCACATCGGCATCTTCACCGCGAAGGAGGCGAAGAACGCCAGCCACAGCCACCATTGCATGCCAACGGGGAAGCGGGTGGTGAGGAGCGTCGGGATGTCGGTGGTGCCGGCGTGCCAGTACATCGCCATGATGGCGAGCAGCATCAGCACCGAGCCGAGCAGGGTGTAGAGGAAGAACTTGAAGCTGGCGTAGATGCGTCGCTTGCCGCCCCAGATCCCGATGATGAGGAACATCGGGATCAAGCCGGCCTCGAAGAACAGGTAGAACAGCACCAGGTCGAGGGAGCAGAACACCCCGATCATCGTCGTCTCGAGGACGAGGAAGGCGACGAAGTATTCCTTCACCCGCGTCCCGATCGAGTTCCACGAGGCGGCGATGCAGAACGGCATCAGGAAGGTGGTGAGCAGGACGAGCGGCATCGAGAAGCCGTCGACCCCGAGCTTGAAGCGGATGGTCTCGGTGAGCCAGGCATGCGTCTCGACGAGCTGGAAGCTCGCTGTCGAGGTGTCGTAGCGGCTCCAGGCCACGAGCGAGAGCACGAAGGTGACGATCGTGGTCGCGAGCGCCGCCCAGCGCGCATTGCGGCGCACCGCCTCGGTCTCGTCGCCGAGGGTGAGGATGAAGGCGGCGCCGCAGAGCGGCACGATGAGCAGGCCGGAGAGGATACCGAGGCCGAACATCTAGCGGGGGCTCCGAAGCGGAAAGACCAGGTGGGCCATCAGTGCCCGACCTTGGGCACGCCCGACACCATGTACCAGGAGATCAGCCCGGCGACGCCGACCAGCATCACGAAGGCGTAGTGGTAGACGTAGCCAGTCTGCAGGCGCACGACCCCGCGCGTGACGTCGGCGACGCGGGCGGCGATGCCGTCCGGCCCCATCCCGTCGATGACGCGCCCGTCGCCCTCCTTCCAGAGGAACTTGCCGAAGTCCTTGGCCGGGCGCACGAAGATGCGCTCGTAGAGTTCATCGACGTACCACTTGTTGAGGAGGAAGCGGTACAGCACCGGCTGCTGGTCCGCGAGGGCGCCCGGCAATTCGGGGCGGCGGATGTACATCCAGAACGCCAGGACGAAACCGATCAGCATCATGATCGCGGGGGAATAGGCCACGATCTTGGGCACCGAATGGATGTCGTGCATGATGTGGTTGTCGGGCCCGTGCGCCAGGGCCGGCCCCCAGAACGCTTCCATGCCCTCGCCGATGAAGCGGTCCTTGAAGATCAGGCCGGCGAAGAGCGCACCGAAGGCGAGGATCGCCAGCGGGATCGTCATCACCAGCGGACTTTCGTGCGGCTTATGGGGCGCGTGGTCGTGGTGCTCGATGGCGCTGTGCGAGGCCGGCTCGACGTCGTGGCCGCGATCGTCGTGGGCGACGCCCTCGTGGTGGCCGCGGGCGCCGTCGGCCTGGTGGGCCACGGCCGCATGCGCGTGGTCGTCGTGGTGGGCCTCGTGCGAGACCCAGCGCGCAGGCCCCTCGAAGGTGAGGAAGAACAGGCGCCAGGAATAGAACGAGGTCATCAGCGCCGCGACCACGGTGGCCATGAAGGCCAGGGTGTGGCCGGGCCGGGTCGAGGCGTAGGCCGCCTCGATGATCGCGTCCTTCGAGTAGTAGCCGGCGGTGAACGGGAAGCCGATCAGCGCGAGCGTCCCGATCGCCATCATCGCGGTGGTGAAGGGGATGTGCCGCCGCAGCGCGCCCATGTTCCGCATGTCCTGCTCGTGGTGCAGGGCGTGGATGACGGAGCCGGCGCCGAGGAACAGCAGCGCCTTGAAGAAGGCGTGGGTGAAGAGGTGGAACACGCCGGCCGAATAGGCGCCGACGCCGAGCGCCACGAACATGTAGCCGAGCTGCGAGCAGGTCGAATAGGCGATGACCCGCTTGATGTCGTTCTGCACCAGCCCGACCGTGGCCGCGAAGAAGGCGGTGATGCCGCCGATCACCGTGACGACGACGAGCGCGTCGGGCGCCAGTTCGAACAGCGGCGAAAGGCGCGCCACCATGAACACGCCGGCCGTCACCATGGTGGCGGCGTGGATGAGGGCCGAGACGGGGGTCGGCCCCTCCATGGCGTCCGGCAGCCATGTGTGCAGCAGGAACTGCGCCGACTTGCCCATGGCGCCCATGAACAGCAGCAGGCAGGCCAGCGTCAGCGCATGCCAGTCGTAGCCGAGGAAGTGGAAGCTGGCGTCCTTCAGTTCGGCCACGCGCGGGAAGATGCCGTCGAAGGCGACCGAGCCGAACAGGACGAACACCAGGAAGATGCCCAGCGAGAAGCCGAAATCGCCGACCCGGTTGACGATGAAGGCCTTCATCGCCGCGGCGTTGGCGGAGGGCTTCTCGTACCAGAACCCGATCAGCAGGTAGGAGGCGAGGCCGACGCCCTCCCAGCCGAAGAACATCTGCACGAGGTTGTCGGCCGTCACCAGC
The DNA here is from genome assembly GCF_001425565.1 of Methylobacterium sp. Leaf466. NCBI lineage: Bacteria > Pseudomonadati > Pseudomonadota > Alphaproteobacteria > Hyphomicrobiales > Methylobacteriaceae > Methylobacterium > Methylobacterium sp. Leaf466. Next base: position 35,797 of record NZ_LMRC01000033.1, read on the forward strand.
ATCAGCATGGCGAAGGTGAACAGCGACAGGTAGGCGAAGAACCGCTGCCGGTGCGGATCCTCGTGCATGTAGCCGACCGAATAGAGGTGGACGAGGGTCGAGACCGTGGTGACGACGACCAGCATGACGCGGGTCAGGGTGTCGATGCGGAAGGCCCAGTCGACGCTCAGGTCGCCGGCGGAAAACCAGGTCGCCACCTGGACGCGCAGGCTCTCGCCGCCCCCGTCGAGGAAGACGCCCCAGGACAGCAGCGCCGAGAAGGCGAGGCAGCCGGTGGTGATCCACTCGCACAGGCGCGGGCCGAGCTGACGCCCCAGCAGACCGGCGACGAGGGCGCCGATGAGGGGAAAGAAGACGATCGCGTGGTACATCTATCTCGGTCCGGCCTCGCGGGGCGCGCCTGCGCCCCTACCACGTCGTGTTCGGTTGGGGATCAGGGCGGATCAACCCTTCATCATGCTCACGTCTTCCACCGCGATCGAGCCGCGGTTGCGGAAGAACACCACCAGGATCGCGAGCCCGATCGCCGCCTCCGCCGCCGCCACCGTCAGCACGAACAGGGCGAAGACCTGGCCGACGATGTCGTTGAGGTGGGTCGAGAAGGCGACGAGGTTGATGTTGACGGCGAGCAGGATCAGCTCGACCGACATCAGGATGACGATGACGTTCTTGCGGTTGATGAAGATGCCGAGCACGCCGAGCGTGAACAGGATCGCGGCGACCGTGAGGTAGTGGCTCAGACCGATCATCGGCGTCCCTCGACCCTTTTGCGTTCTCGTGGCTTCCTCGCAGGAGGAGCGGCGAACCTCAAACCTCGACGCCCTGGCGCGAGGGCACCTTCACCGTCTCCACCGCCATTCCCTGCGTGCGCGCGTTCTGCACGGCGATGTTCTGGCGCTTGACGCCGGGGCGGTCACGCAGGGTGAGCACGATGGCCCCGATCATCGCCACCAGCAGCACCAGCCCCGCGAGCTGGAAGAAGAAGACGTAGTCGGTATAGAGCACCCGCCCGAGGGCCTGCGTGTTCGTGACCGCCTCCGCTCTGGCGACGTTGCTCAGGGGCGCCTGGACCAGCCCCGGGTCGATCGTCCAGGACCCGACCACGAGCACCAGCTCGATGAGGAAGATCACGCCCACGAGCGCGCCCACCGGCAGGTAGTGCTGGAAGCCCTGGCGGAGCTCGGCGAAATCGACGTCGAGCATCATCACGACGAAGAGGAACAGCACCGCGACGGCGCCGACGTAGACCACGACCAGGATCATCGCCAGGAACTCGGCGCCCATCAGGACGAACAAGCCGGCGGCGTTCACGAAGGCCAGGATCAGGAACAGCACCGAGGCCACGGGATTGCGGGAGGCGATCACCATGAAGCCCGACGCGATCGCGAGGCCGGCGAAGAGGTAGAAGAAGGCTGCGGCTGCGCTCATGCGATTGTCGAGATCAGTCGCCCCGAGGACGACCCCTTCTTCCGAAACTCAAGCGTGGCCCGTGCAAGCCGGCCGTCTATAGAACCCGCTGCGGGGAGGCACAACCGGTTCCCGCTTCGCGAGGGCGAATAGCGAATAGAGGCTTGGCAGGATGACCCTCGCGGAGAGAGGGCCAACTTCCCACCGTGCCACTCGCCATTTGCCCCGTGTCAGCGGTAGGGCGCGTCCACCGCGAGGTTGCGCGCGATTTCGCGCTCCCAACGGTCGCCGTTCAGGAGGAGCTTGTCCTTGTCGTAGAGGAGCTCCTCGCGCGTCTCCACGGAAAACTCCAGGTTCGGGCCTTCGACGATGGCGTCCACCGGGCAAGCCTCCTGGCACATGCCGCAATAGATGCATTTGACCATGTCGATGTCGTAGCGGGTGGTGCGACGGGTGCCGTCGTTCCGGCGCGGTCCCGCTTCGATGGTGATGGCCTGGGCCGGACAGATCGCCTCGCACAGCTTGCAGGCGATGCAGCGCTCCTCGCCGTTGGGGTAGCGCCGCAGGGCATGCTCGCCGCGAAAGCGCGGCCCCCTGTGGCCCATCTCGAAGGGATAGTTGATCGTGGCCTTGGGCTTGAAGAAGTATTTCATGGCGAGGACGAACCCCGACGCGAACTCCTTGAGGAGCAGACCCTTGGCGACCTGATCGAGCTGCATGGCGCGATCTCCGTTGAAGCGCTCTCGGGGAGACAGGCCGGCCGTCTTCCGCCGGAAAGCGCGAAGGAACAGGGAGTTAGAGCGGAACGGCGACCGGCGCGAGGCCGGTGAGCTTGAGGACGAAGGCGACGACCACGACGGAGACGAGCGAGATCGGCAGGAACACCTTCCAGCCTAGCCGCATGAGCTGATCGTAGCGGTAGCGCGGCACCATGGCCTTCACCATGGCGATCATGAAGAACAGGAAGCTGGCCTTGAGCGCGAACCAGATCAGCCCCGGCACCCAGGTGAAGGGCGCGAACGGGATCGGCGACAGCCAGCCGCCGAGGAAGAGCACGGTGCCGAGCGCGCACATGGTCATGATCGCCACGTATTCGCCGAGCATGAACAGCAGGTAGGGCGTCGAGGAGTATTCGACCATGTATCCGGCCACCAACTCCGATTCGGCCTCCGGCAGGTCGAAGGGAGGGCGGTTGGTCTCGGCGAGCGCCGAGATGAAGAACACGATGAACATCGGGAACAGCCACAGCCAGTACCAGCCGAACAGGCCCAGCGAGGTGTCCTGCGCCATCACGATGCGCGAGAGGTTGAGGGAGCCCGCGCACAGCAGCACGCAGATGATGACGAAGCCGAGCGAGACCTCGTAGGAGATCATCTGCGCGGTGGAGCGGAGCGCCCCGAGGAAGGCGTATTTCGAGTTCGAGGCCCAGCCGCCCATGATGACGCCGTAGACCATCAGCGACGAGATCGCGAAGATGTAGGTGATGCCGACGTTCAGGTCGGCGATGGCCCAGCCCTCGGCGAGGGGAATCACCGCCCAGGCCGCCAGCGCCAGGGTCGCGAACACCAGGGGGGCCAGCAGGAACAGCGCCTTGTTGGCGCCCGCCGGGATCACCGGCTCCTTCAGGACGAACTTGAGCAGGTCGGCGAAGGACTGGAACAGCCCCCACGGCCCGACCACGTTGGGCCCCCGCCGCAGCTGCACCGCCGCCCAGATCTTGCGGTCGGCGAGCAGCGCATAGGCGATGAAGACGAGCAGTGCCGAGAGCAGGACGAAGCTCTTGAGCACCATCAGCAACACGCTGCCGAGGATTTCCCAGGTCATCGGGTCGGGCCCTTATTCCGCGGCTTCGAGGGCGCGCCCGCGGGCGAGCTTGGAGCATTCTGCGAGCACGCGCGAGGCGCGGGCGATGGCGTTGGTGAGGTAGAAGTCGTCGATCGGCGACACGAACGGCGTGCGCTCCGGCTCGCCGCCGAGGCCCGCGAGCCGGTCGACGGTGGCGACCGCGTCGCACGGCGCGACCGCATCGACACCCGCCAGATGCGGATGATCGGCGTAGAGCGCCCGGCGCAGGGCCGTCAGCGAATCGAAGGCAAGTCGCTTGCCGAGCACGTCCGAGAGCGCACGCAGGATCGCCCAATCCTCGCGCGCGTCGCCCGGCGGGAAGCCGGCGCGGTTGGTCGTCTGCACCCGGCCCTCGAGGTTGACGAAGGTGGCGCTCTTCTCGGTGTAGGCGGCGCCCGGCAGGATCACGTCGGCGCGGGTGGCGCCGCGATCGCCGTGGGTGCCCTGGTAGACGACGAAGGCGCCCGGCTCGACCGCGACCTCGTCGGCGCCGAGGTTGAACAGCACGTCGAGGGCGTTCGCCTGCACCATGCGCGCGACGGTCAGACCACCCTCGCCCGGCACGAAGCCGAGATCGAGGGCGCCGACGCGGGCGGCGGCCGTCTGGAGCACGCCGAAACCGTTCCATTCGGCACTCACCGCGCCGATATCCTTGGCCAGCGCCGCGGCGGCGGCGAGGATCGCAGCGCCGTCCGGCCGGGCCAGCGCGCCCATGCCGACGATGACGAGCGGACGGCTGGCTCCCTTCAGGATCTCGAAGAAGCTGTGCTTGCCGCCCGCGATCTCGGCCAGGGTCTCGGGGCCGGCACCGAGATAGGTATGGGGATAGGTGAGATCGGCGGCCTCGCCGATGACGCCCACCGCCAGCGGCCCCATGCGCCAGCGCTTGCGGATGCGCACGTTGAGGAGGGATGCCTCGAGCCGCGGGTTGGTGCCGACGAGCAGGATCGCGTCGGCCTCCTCGATGCCCGGAATGGTCGTCCCGAGGGTGTAGGACGCCCGGCCCCAGGCCGGATCGACCGCCTCGCCGGCCTGCCGGCAATCGAGGTTGGCGACGCCGAGCGAGGTCATCAGGCCCTGCAGCGCATAGATCTCCTCGACGCCGGCGAGGTCGCCGACGATGGCGCCGACGCGCGTCGGATCGACGCCCTTCATCCGGGCGGCGATCGCCCCGAAGGCCTCCGCCCAGGTGGCGGGGCGCAGGCGCCCGTTCTCGCGCAGGTACGGCCGGTCGAGGCGCTGGGTCCGCAGGCCGTCGACGGCATGGCGGGTCTTGTCGGAGATCCACTCCTCGTTGATGTCCTCGTTGACCCGCGGCTCGATCTGCATGACCTCGCGGCCCCGCGCATCGACCCGGATCGCGCAGCCGACCGCGTCCATCACGTCGACGGATTCGGTCTTGGACAACTCCCAGGGACGGACCTGATAGCTCTGCGGCTTGTGGACCAGCGCCCCGACCGGACAGAGGTCGGCGACGTTGCCCTGCAATTCCGAGCCCATGGCCGATTCGAGATAGCTCGTGATCTCCATGTCCTCGCCGCGCCCGATGGCGCCGAGGTCCGGCACCCCCGCGACCTCCGCCAGGAAGCGGACGCAGCGGGTGCAATGGATGCAGCGGTTCATGGCCGTGCGCACCAGAGGCCCGATGTACTTCTCCTCGACGGCGCGCTTGTTCTCGCCGTAGCGGGTCGAATCGACCCCGTAGGCCATCGCTTGGTCCTGCAGGTCGCAATGGCCGCCCTGGTCGCAGACCGGGCAGTCGAGGGGGTGGTTGATGAGGAGGAACTCCATCACCCCCTCGCGGGCCTTCTTCGTGGCGCCCGAGCGCGTCAGCACCTCCGGCGGCTCGCCGTTGGGGCCGGGCCGGCAGTCCTTCACCGCATAGGCGCACGACGCCACCGGCTTAGGCGCCCCTTTCAGCTCGACGAGGCACATGCGGCAGTTGCCGGCGATCGACAGCCGCTCGTGGAAGCAGAAGCGCGGGATCTCCGCGCCCGCGATCTCGCAGGCCTGCAGAAGGGTGTAGTCGGCCGGAACATCGACTTCGGTGCCGTCGACGATGAGCTTGGTCATGCGTGCGTCTCGGTCTCGAAACTACGGGTGGTGCGGGCTGCGGATCACTCCGCCGCCATCGGCACCGGATCGGAATGCGGGTTGGCGCTGTAGCGGTCGATACGGCGCTCGATCTCCGGCCGGAAGTGCCGGATCAGCCCCTGGATCGGCCAGGCCGCCGCGTCGCCGAGCGCGCAGATCGTGTGACCCTCGATCTGCTTGGTGACATCGAGGAGCATGTCGATCTCGCGGCGTTGGGCACGCCCTTCCGTCATGCGCTTCATGACCCGCCACATCCAGCCGGTGCCCTCGCGGCAGGGCGTGCATTGGCCGCATGACTCGTGCTTGTAGAAGTACGAGATGCGCGTGATCGCCGCGACGATGTCGGTGGACCTGTCGAGGACGATGACGGCGGCGGTGCCGAGGCCCGAACCGAGGTTTCGCAGGGTGTCGAAGTCCATCTTGGCGTCGATGATCTGCTCGGCCGGCACCAGCGGCACTGAGGAGCCGCCGGGGATCGAGCACAGGAGGTTGTCCCAGCCGCCGCGCATGCCGCCGCAATGCTTGTCGACGAGCTCGCGGAAGGTAATGCCGAGCTCTTCCTCGACGTTGCAGGGCGTGTTGACGTGGCCCGAGACGCAGAACAGCTTGGTGCCGGTGTTGTTCTTGCCCCCCAAGCCCGCGAACCACGCGCCGCCGCGGCGCAGGATGGTGCCGGCCACGGCGATCGACTCGACGTTGTTCACGGTGGTGGGGCAGCCGTAGAGGCCCATGTTGGCGGGGAAGGGCGGCTTGAGGCGCGGCATCCCCTTCTTGCCCTCGAGGGACTCCAGCAGCGCCGTCTCCTCACCGCAGATGTAGGCGCCGGCGCCGTGGTGGACGTAGATGTCGAACGGATAGCCGTGGACGTTGTCCTGGCCGACGAGTTTGGCCGCATAGGCCTCGTCGACGGCCTTTTGCAGGGCATGCTTCTCGGCGACGTATTCGCCGCGGATGTAGATGTAGCAGGCGTGCGCCGCCATCGCGAACGAGGCGAGCAGGCAGCCCTCGATCAAGAGATGCGGATCGTGCCGCATGATCTCCCGGTCCTTGCAGGTGCCGGGCTCGGATTCGTCGGCGTTGACCACGAGGTAGTGCGGACGGCCATCCGACTTCTTGGGCATGAACGACCACTTGAGGCCGGTGGGGAAGCCTGCGCCACCGCGCCCGCGCAGGCCGGACGCCTTCATCTCGTCGATCACCCAGTCCCGGCCCATCTCGAGCAGGAACTTGGTCCCGTCCCAGGCGCCGCGCTTTTTGGCCTCGTCCAGGCCCGGCGAATGCAGGCCGTAGAGATTGGTGAAGATGCGATCCTGATCGGAGAGCATGTCAGCGCCTCACTTGTCGGATGCTGCGAGGGCCGCAGCCTGCGCCACCCAGCCCTCGCGGTCGATGCGGCCCGGGAACGCGAGATAGGTGCCGACCCAGGCGACCTCGTCGCGGGTCCAGGCGGCGATCTGGTCGAAATGGTGGATCCCGAGCGCGTGAAGACGCGCCGCGTTGCCCGGTCCGATCCCCTTGATCCGGGTCAGCTCATCGGCCCGGCCGCCCCGTGCGGCGTCGAGGCCCGGCGGCCGTCTGCCCACGGCGTTGGCCCTCTGTTCCGGGCTGGCGTCCTTGGGCAGGCCCGCGATGGCTTTCGCGACGCGGGCTTCCTCGGCTTCCGCCGCGACCTCGCCGTCGCTGGCACCCGAGGCCACGGGCTGGGGCGGCGGCTCGCCGCGCGGCAGCGACGATTGCGTTCCCGCCTCGCCGCCCGACGCCTCGCCCGATGCGACGACGCCGGACGACTCCGTGTGGGTGCTCGCCGGCACCGGGGTCTGTCCGGCGGCGGCACGTTGGGCCGGCGCATCGATGGCATTGGTGCCGACCGCGCGCCCGGCATCGGGCCGCGCGGGCTTGGGATCGACCGCCGCGCGCCGCTCGGAGGAGGCCGCCTCGTCCTTGCCCTTGGCATCGGTCTCGTCGGCGGCCTGGTCCTCGAACCGCTTGCGCCAGGCGCCGACCCGCGACCCGTCGAACAGGCTCGCATCGGTGAGCGTGGCCGCCCCGGCCGCCGGCTCGGAGGAGACCCGCCCGACCTGCGAGCCGACCTTGACCGGACGCCCCGCCGCGAGGTCGTCCATCAGCACGCCGAGGGATTGGGGCGTGAGATCCTCGTAGTAATCCTGGTTGATCTGGGCCATCGGCGCGTTGCAGCAGGCACCCAGGCATTCGACCTCGAGCCAGGAGAAGTTGCCGTCGGCGCTGACGTGGCCGGGGGGGCCGAGGCGACCCTGGAGGTAGTCCTTCAGCTCGCGCGCGCCGCAGGAATCGCACGGCACCGTGCCGCAGAGCTGGATCCAGAACCGGCCGACCGGCTCCAGCGCGAACATCGTGTAGAAGGTCGCCACTTCGAGCACGCGGATGTGCGGCATGCCGAGCTCGTCGGCCACCGCCTCGATGGCCTTCTGCGGCAGCCAGCCGCCGTTCTGCTCCTGCGCCTTCCACAGAAGCGGGATCACCGCCGAGGCCTGCCGGCCCTCGGGGTACTTCTCGATTTGGCCCTTGGCCCATTCGGCGTTCTCGGGCGAGAACGCGAACGAGGCGGGCTGCTCGGCAGCGGGAGCGAGTCGACGGTTGGCCATCAGTCCTGAACCTTGATCCTCACCGGTCCACTTCGCCGAACACGATGTCCAGCGTGCCGAGCACGCAGGACACGTCGGCCAGCATGTGCCCGCGGCACATCCAATCCATCGCCTGGAGGTGGGCGAAGCCCGGAGCGCGGATCTTGCAGCGGTACGGCTTGTTGGTGCCGTCCGACACCAGATAGACGCCGAACTCGCCCTTTGGGGCCTCGACCGCGGCGTAGACCTCGCCGGGGGGCACGTGGAACCCTTCGGTGTAGAGCTTGAAGTGGTGGATCAGCGCTTCCATCGAGCGCTTCATCTCGCGGCGCGGCGGCGGCGCAACCTTGCCGTCGGTGGCCGCGATCGGACCCTGACCGGTGGGCTCGCGCAGCTTGGCGCAGCACTGCCGCATGATCTTGGCGGATTCCCGCATCTCCTCCATGCGGATGACCTGGCGATCGTAGGTGTCGCCGTTCTTTCCCACAGGGATGTCGAATTCCATCTCCTCGTAGCACTCGTAGGGCTGCGACTTGCGCAGGTCCCACGGGATGCCCGAGCCGCGCACCATCACGCCCGAGAACCCCCAGGCCATGGCCTCGTCCACCGTGACGATGCCGATGTCGACGTTGCGCTGCTTGAAGATGCGGTTGCCCATGACGAGGTTGTCGAGGTCGTCGACCACCTGCAGGAACGGGTCGATGAACGCCTCGATGTCGTCGATCAACGCGGGCGGCAGGTCCTGGTGGACGCCGCCGGGCCGGAAGTAGTTGGCGTGGAGGCGGGCACCGGACGCGCGCTCGTAGAAGATCATCAGCTTCTCGCGCTCCTCGAAACCCCAGAGCGGAGGCGTGAGGGCGCCGACGTCCATCGCCTGCGTGGTGACGTTGAGGAGGTGCGAGAGGATGCGGCCGATCTCGCAGAACAGCACCCGGATGAGCTGGGCGCGGCGAGGAACTTCGAGCCCGAGCAGCTTCTCGATGCCGAGGCAGAAGGCATGCTCCTGGTTCATCGGCGAGACGTAGTCGAGCCGGTCGAAATACGGCGTCGCCTGCAGGTAGGTCTTGTACTCGATCAGCTTCTCGGTGCCGCGATGGAGCAGGCCGATGTGCGGATCGACCCGCTCGACGATCTCGCCGTCGAGTTCGAGCACGAGGCGCAGCACACCGTGCGCCGCCGGATGCTGCGGCCCGAAGTTGATCGCGAAGTTGCGGATGTTGTGCTCGGTCATCGGGCGTCTCCGGAGCGAGCTGAGAAGGGCGAGTAGCGAGTAGCGAATAGCGAATAGCTGCGATGCATCATTGGTCGCTACCCTCTCGACCGGGCCTGATGGTTTGCAGAGAGCGAATCAAGGCGCGGAGCATCTTGCCGAGTTCATCGGATCGTTCCAGAAGACGGTCCACCTTGTCCCAGGCTAAGATACCTACGCGACCCGACAGGATCACGTGAGTTTCGAGTTCCTTCAGCGATCCTTGGGACATACGCAGAAATTGCACGAACGAACCAGACGTTTCGCGACCATGCCCTTCCGCGATGTTTGCAGCCACGGAGGCCGCGGCTCGCCTGATCTGCGAGGTAAGGCCGAACATCTCTTCGCGCGGAAACGTCCGCGTCTGCTCGTAGCATGCCTCAGCCAATACCATCGCGTCCTGCCAAACCTTCAAGTCCCGATAAGAGTTGATCGCCGAACGACCCAAGGCGCCCTCTATTCGCTACTCACTATTCGCCATTCGCCCCCTTACGCTTTCGCCTTCTCGTCGCCAGGCAGCACGTACTCCGTGCCCTCCCACGGCGACAGGAAGTCAAAGTTCCGGAATTCCTGGGTCAGCTTGACCGGCTCGTAGACCACCCGGGCCTCGTCCTGGTCGTAGCGGACCTCCACGAAGCCGGTCAGGGGGAAGTCCTTGCGCAGCGGGTGGCCCTCGAAACCGTAGTCGGTCAGCAGCCGGCGCAGGTCGGGGTGGCCCGAGAACAGGATGCCGTAGAGGTCGTAGGTCTCGCGCTCGAACCAGTTGGCGGCGGGAAACACGTCGATCGCGGAAGGCACCGGCGTGGTCTCGTCGGTCTCGACCTTCACGCGGATGCGGCTGTTATGGCGCAGCGAGAGCAGGTGGTAGACCACGTCGAAGCGCTTGGCCCGGCTCGGATAATCGGCGCCGCAGATGTCGATGAAGCAGCGGAAGGCGCAGGCCGGGTCGTCGCGCAGGAAGGTCAGTGCGGCGACGATGGCGTCGGCCGGGACGACCAGCGTCAGTTCGCCGAAGGCGATCGAACGGGAGACCACCGCCGCCCCGAGACCGGCGGCGACATGGTCGGACAGCGCCTGCAGCGCCGCCTCGCCGGTGGGCGCCTGGGTATGGTGCAGGATCGTGATGCCGTTGCTCATGCGATGACGTCCCCCCGCCTCTAGCGTTCGATGGTGCCGATGCGGCGGATTTTCTTTTGCAGGAGCAGGACGCCGTACAGCAGCGCTTCGGCCGTCGGCGGACAGCCCGGAACGTAGATGTCCACCGGCACGACGCGGTCGCAGCCGCGGACCACCGAGTAGGAATAGTGGTAGTAGCCGCCGCCGTTGGCGCAGCTTCCCATCGAGATGACGTAGCGCGGCTCCGGCATCTGGTCGTAGACCTTGCGGAGCGCGGGAGCCATCTTGTTGGTGAGCGTGCCGGCGACGATCATCACGTCGGACTGGCGCGGGCTTCCGCGCGGCGCGAAGCCGAAGCGCTCGCAGTCGTAGCGCGGCATCGACATCTGCATCATCTCGACGGCGCAGCAGGCGAGCCCGAAGGTCATCCACATCAGCGAGCCGGTGCGGGCCCAGTTGATGAGGTCGTCGGTGGAGGTGATCAGGAAGCCGCGGTCGGCGAGCTCGCTGCTGATCGACAGGAAGGTCGGGTCGTTGGCGCCCACGGGCTGGCCCGTGTTGGGATCGATGATCCCCTTGGGGGCCGGGGCGACCTGCGGGGCGCGGGAGATGTCGGGGCTGAAGGCCATCGGTTTCTCGGGATCAGGCTTCGGTCGGGGCGGGAGCGAAGGGCGCGGGCGCTAGTCCCACTCCAGGGCGCCCTTGCGCCACTCGTAGACGAACCCGACGGTGAGCACGCCGAGGAAGGCCATCATCGACCACATCCCGAACCAGCCGAGCTCTCCGAAGGTGATGGCCCAGGGGAACAGGAAGGCGACCTCGAGATCGAAGATGATGAACAGGATCGCCACCAGGTAGAAGCGCACGTCGAACTTCATGCGCGCGTCGTCGAAGGCGTTGAAGCCGCACTCGTAGGCCGAGAGCTTCTCCGGGTCGGGGCTGTTGTAGGCCACCAGGAACGGCGCCACGAGGAGGGCGGCGGCGATGAACAGAGACACGCCGATGAAGACGATGAGGGGCAGGTAATCCGCCAGCAGACCGGTCATGGGACGCCTCTCGCGCTCTTTTGGGGTCGTCGCGACGCCTGGCATATGACCCTTGCCAAGGCACCGACGGCGATGTGGAACTGGTCCAGTGTCAGACTGCGAGACCCGGCTTAGACGAGCACCCTGGGTGAAACAAGGGCACCCTGCGCCGCACAAATCGAGTGCTGTCATGCAGATGGGAGGCGCGGCGCGACTGGCAACACGACGGATCGGCGCAGATGGCCCGAGCCTTGCCGCACGAGCCCTGCCGCACGAGCCTTGCCGCGAATGCACGAGCCTGGCCGCGGATGATTGTCCGGACCGGCGTCGTCCCTCAATCGTCGCCCCGGCGATTCCCGTGCTTGACAGCCCCCACCCCCGTCCCTAAACCCCGCCCACCGACGCCCCGAGGGGCGCCGCAACGCCACGCGGGCGTAGCTCAGTTGGTTAGAGTGCCGGCCTGTCACGCCGGAGGTCGCGGGTTCGAGCCCCGTCGCCCGCGCCACGTTTCTCGACGCATTTCATCCTCCTCGCGATCGATCGCAGGTTTCTCCGTCTCCACGGAGCCCGTACCCGTGCCCTCATCGTGCCGTATGCGCGCAATGGGTGGGACCGTCCGAACAGGTGGGCCATCCTCACGATGACGTCCGTTTCGAAGATCGCCCGTCGCATCCTCGCCCTCGGTTTCGTGCTGGGGCTGGCAGGGTGCGGGACACCCGCGATCTTCGGCGAGCCGGCCCTTCCCACAAGCGTCGTGATCCTCGACGAGGAGGCCGCCGCGGCCGCGATCTCGCAATACCGGGCGCGGCACGGCCTGGGGCCGGTCACCGTCGATTCGGGTCTGGTGCGGGCCGCCTCGCTCCAGGCGCGGGTCAACGCCGAGGCCGGGCGCCTCAGCCACGACCTCGGCGGCGGCTTCCATGCGCGGATGGCGGCGGCCGGAGCCGGCAGGGCCTATGCGGCCGAGAACCTCGGCGCCGGGGCTACGACCTTCGACGAGGCCTTCGCCCGCTGGAAGGCCTCCTCCGAGCACAACAAGAACATGCTGATCCCGCAGCTCAAGCGGGTCGGCATCGCGAGGGTCGATGCGCCGGGCTCGCGCTACAAGCGGTTCTGGGCGCTGGTCCTGGCGAGCGGCTGACCCATCGCCGCCGGTCTTGCCCGTCAGTCCTTCGCGATGCAGGCGGCCACCCGGTCGGCCAGATCCAGCGACGCGGTCAGTCCCGGGCTCTCGATCCCCAGGAGGTTGACGAGACCGGCGATGCCGTGGGTCTCCGGTCCCTGGATCAGGAAATCGCGCGCCGGCTCGCCGCGGAGGCCGAGCTTGGGGCGGATGCCGGCATACCCGGGCTGGATCGTGCCGTCCGGCAACGCGGGCCAATAGCGCCGCACGGCGGCGTAGAACCCGTCCGCGCGGGCGGGATCGACGGCGTAGTCGAGGGGGGAGTCGACCCATTCCACGTCCGGCCCGAACCGCAGCTGGCCGCCCAGGTCGATGGTGATGTGCACCCCGAGGCCCGCCGCCTCCGGCACCGGATAGACGAGGTGCCGGAACGGCGAGCGTCCGGCATAGGTGAAGTAGCTGCCCTTGGCATAGGACAGCTGCGGCCGGTGCATGGCTGGAAAACCGTCGAGCCCCGCCAACAACCGGTCGGCGTGCAGGCCGGCACTGGTGACGACGGTTTTGGCCAGAAGCCGCGTCTCGACGCCGGCGGCATCCCTGGCGCGCAGCATCACCCCGTCCGCACCGATCTCGCCGCCGACGACCGTGGTGCCGAAAGCGATCATCCCGCCGGCGTCCTCGAAGTCGCCCCGCAGTGCCAGCATGTATCCGTGCGAATCGACGATGCCGGTCTCGCGCGAGAGGAGCGCGGCCCGGCACCGCAACGCCGGTTCGAGGCCGGCGACGGCGGCCGCGCTGAGCCGGTCCAGTCCCTCGACGCCGTTGGCGAGGCCGTTGGCGTAGAGCGCGTCGAGCCGCGCGACCTCGCCCTCGTCGCAGGCCACGACGAGCTTGCCGCAGCGCCGGTGGGCGATGCCGCGCGCCTCGCAATAGGCATAGAGCCGGTGGCGTCCGCTCAGGCAGCTTTGCGCCTTCAGGCTCGCTTGAGGATAGTAGAGCCCGGCATGAACGACCTCGCTGTTGCGCGACGAGGTCTCGGTGCCGATCGCCAGGGCCGCTTCGAGGAGGACGACCTCACGCCCGGCGAGAGCCAGGGCACGGGCACAGGCGAGGCCGACGACCCCGGCCCCCACCACGACGCACTCGACGGTCTCCATCGGGCGATCGCCTCACTTGCGGCCGTGGTCCGCGAAGGACCTGCGGCCATGATCCGCAAACGTCCTGCGGCCGTGATCCGCGAAGGATGTGGTGGGCGGTGACGGGCTCGAACCGCCGACCCTCTCCGTGTAAAGGAGACGCTCTACCAACTGAGCTAACCGCCCGCATCGTCCCGGGCTCGTACCGGATGCGGGTGTGCGGGTGCAAGCCCCGGCGGATCGGTCGCCGGCGGGACCGAGGTCTGCCCGCGGTCATGATGGAGAGCGACCTGTGTCGAGCCCGAGAGATCTCAAGGTTCAGATGGCGGCCGAGACGCGGGCCCGGGAGCGGGCCCAGGCGCTCGCTCGCTCCGAATCGGCCAGGGCCGCGCGTGCCGAAGCCGCGCTGAAGGCGATGGAAGCGGACCGGGACCAGTGGAAGGCGAAAGCCATGGCGGCCGACCCTCAGATGACGACGGCGATGGAGACGGTGTGATGGCGGGCCTCAAGGAGAAGCGCGGCTTCATCGACAAGGACAGGCTCGATCTCTCCGAGCGCAGGGCGGTCGCCCATTGGATGAAGCGCTGGGGCGTGAGCGAGGATCAGATCGTCACCGCCCACCGCAAAGCCGGACACATGGTCAAGGACATCGCGGCCGAGCTCGGCAAGAAGCGGTGATCCGACCGGAACCGGTGATCGGAGAGGCTGAACGCCGTCCTCGAACCGGACGGGTTCAGTACGGATAGCCGTAGGGCGGCGAAGGCCGCGGGCCGCGCCGGTCGTAGCGGACGGGACGGTCGCCGCGCCCTTCGTACGCACCGAGATAGGGGTCGAGCCGGGGACTGCGGTAGTTGCCGTTGTTGACGCCGGCGGAGCGGTCGTTTCCGCTCTCGGCCGCATAGGGTGACAGCCCGCTCCCGCTGCCACTTCCACCGCGCGCAAACGCGGGCGATGCCAGGGCGCCCACGACGGCCGCCGCCAGGACGATCCGTACTGTCGACGACGCGCGCATGGCAATCTCCTCTGCTCGGGAAGAACGCCCCGATGGGGCGTCCACCCGGCCGCCTGTCGAAACGCCGTTCCGACCATGTCAACGGCGGCTGTCATCGGCGGTTCCGATGCCGGCGCCCGCCCGTGCGGTCTCGCTTTGGCATGAGCTGTGCTGACGGTGTCATGCCGATACGGGCGGGCGCCGGCATGACACCGGAGAGTGATCTGATCGGCATCGCCATCTCCGGGGAGGACCTCGACCGGCCGGCACAACTGACGATCTGGCCGTTCTGCGCGGCCGGCGCCGACGGTGGTGGCGCCAAGGGGGTCGAACCCCGCGACATGCCAAGCCTGCGACAGGCCCTGGACGAGGCCTTCGCCGCCCTGAGGGCGGCCACCGGCTCGCCGTGGATCATCACCGACAGCGGGCTCATCCTCACGCCGGCCAGCCTGCTCGCCCTCCTGCCCCATGCCGCCGCCATCGAAGGCGCCGCCATCGAAGGCGCCATCTTCGACGCCGCGACGTTCGAAGCCCCCGGCGCTTAAGCCGCCGCTAACCATTCCGGCGGACGGATCGGATCGCAGTCGCCCCCGTCGGGCACACTGCCGGCCGAGTCGGAGACGCGCGATGTTCCTGTTGATGTTTGCGGCCATCGGCGGCGGCCTCGCGACGGCGTCGATCCTGTCGCCCTTCGGCGCCACCCTCGCCGCGGTCGGCGCCCCGTTCGGCGGCAGCCTGTGCGCCCTCCTGGCGGCCGTCTACCTGACCCGCCACGGTGCCGATGCGGTCGACCGGATCGGCCGCGACGGGCATGACGAGGAGCGCCGGACGGATGCCCTGGTGGCGGCCCTGCGCGATGTCGCCGCCCGCGGCGCGGTCGTCCCGCAAGACGTCGTCGCCCAAGACATCGGCGCCCAAGACGTCGGCGCCCAAGACATCGTCCCCAAGGAGGCCGGTACGAAGGTGGACGGGACCAGCCGGTCTCGTGTCGCCTGACTCCGTCCCTCGCAGAGCCGCCGTCGCGAACCGCCGGAAACCATCGGATACACGACGTGCCTTGTGGCCGCACGCCGGCGTACCTTAAGGGTGGAGGGGGCAAGTCTTCGATCGTCTTGACCCTCGGTTTCCTGTCCTCGGTTTTCTGTCCTCGGTTTTTGCGGAATGTCGATCGACGATCTCACCTGGACCGTGCTGCAGCCGCGGGAGAATCGCTGGTCCGGCCTCGGTCAGAGGCCGGTCATCGCGTGGTTCACGGGGTTGTCCGGTGCCGGCAAGTCGACCATCGCCAACGCCGCCGACCGCGCCCTGACCGTGGCCGGGCGCCACACCATGGTGCTCGACGGCGACAACCTCCGCAGCGGCCTCAACCGCGATCTGGGCTTCAGCACGCAGGACCGCAACGAGAACGTCCGCCGCGCGGCCGAGACGGCGGCGCTGATGGCCGAGGCGGGCCTCGTCTGCATCGTGTCCCTGATCTCGCCCCTGCGGGCGGAGCGCGAGACCGCCCGGCGCATCGCGGGCGATATCCCCTTCCTCGAGGTCTTCGTGAGCACGCCGCTGCCGGTCTGCGAGGCCCGCGACCCCAAGGGGCTCTACCGGCGGGCCAGGGCGGGGCAGGTCAAGGACTTCACCGGGATCTCGGCACCCTACGAGCCGCCCATCGATCCCGACCTCACGCTGGCGACCCAGGGCTGCACGGCGGCCGAATCGGCCGGCCCGCTCGTCGCGGAGATCCTGGGGCTGAGTGCGTGGACGACGGTGCGGGAGGGCCCCCGCGGCCCCTGAGCGACCGCGCCATCCGCACCGCAAATCCATCGCGGCCAAGCCTCACGACCGATGGCCCCAATTCCATGCGTTCGCCGTACCTCGCTCACCGGAGCGGCCTCGCCACCGAACCCAAGGACGACCCGACCTCCTCATGCGCCGCGGAATCGTTCACATCGGGATGCCCCGCACGGGCTCGACCTCGCTGCAGGTCGTCCTCACCCACCTGAGGCCTTACCTGCCGGCCCGCGGCATCCTCTACCCCGAGATCAAGCCGCGTTCCGTCGCCTGGGTCTCCCCCAACCATCAGGTTCTGGGCGAAACCTTCGAGGGCCGTCGGCCGGCCCACGAGAGGGCCGAGTGCCTGGCGCTTCTCGCGCGGACGTTGGCAGAGACGCGGGCCGACACCGTCATCCTGTCGTACGAAAATTTCGCCCAGTACCATCCGCGTCTCGGCGTGCCCGAGCTGCTTGCCTCCATCCTGTCGGCGCATGGCTTCGCCATGGAGATCGCGGTGGTCGTGAAGGCCCCGTCCGAGCAGCTCAACTCGGTCTACAGCCATCGCGCCCAGCTGATCCACGAGACGCGCGGCTTCCGCGCCTACGCCGAGCGGGCCTGGCCCTCGGGCTGGTTCGATTACGATGCCCTGGTGGAGCCCTGGGTCGCGGCGGCGCAGGGGCGCATCACCGCCATCCCCCTGCGCGACCGCCGCTCGGACGCGTCCCTGCTGGAGCGTGTCCTGACCGGCATCGGTCTCTTCGACCGGATCGGCGACCTGATCGGCCCGGCCGACCACGGCCTCGTGCGCAATCGCTCCCCCGGGCCGATCGCCGTCGAGGCGAGCCGCCGCCTGCGCAGCTTGCGCGTCCACCGCCAGACCCGCGTCCATACCCGCGCGATCGGCCATTTCATCGACGAGCACGCCTGGGCGAGGGGATGGGATCCGGTTCCCTTCCTCGGCGACGCCCCGGATCTGCTCCGTCGCATCGACGCGCATTACGGCCCGACCAACGACCGCTTCGCCCGGCGCGTCTGGGGGGCGCCGTGGGCGGCCGTGGCCAGGGACGCCACGGACCGCGAACCGAACGAGCTCGCGGGGCGGCCGATCCCGCCCGAAACCGAGGAGGCCGTCGCCTGGCTGATGGACCGGACCATGGCGCACCACGGCTTTCGCCGGCCGCCGCGGTGGTGGTGCCAGGCCATGAACCGGCTCGAGGACGGGGCCACCCGCCTGGCGCCGCTGGTCCGCACCCGCGGCTGGCGCGTGACCTGACCGATCGCGCGGGATCGGGCGCGATCCTTGCCCGTTGACGGCGCTGGCACCGCGCCCGGACGCCCCGCAAGGACATGACGATGGACACCACGCCGCTTCCCCACACCACCTTCCATGCGCCGGCCGTCCTGCTGTCGGGCCCCGTCGACCACGACATGTACCGGCAGTTCCGGCGCCAGCTCGACGCCGCCGCCGAGCGCACCCTCGTGGTGGTCGAACTCTCCACCCTCGGTGGCGACCCGGAGGTGGCGCGCATGATGGGCGAGGACATCCGCTTCAACAGCGAGATCGCCCCCGAGCGCCGGTTCGCCTTCCTCGGCAAGGCCGCGATCTACTCCGCCGGCACCACCTTCATGAGCTTCTTCGCGCGCCACAACCGCTACCTCACCCGCGGCACGCGCCTGATGATCCACGAGCGCAAGCTCTCGAAGGAGCTCAAGATCAACGGGCCGCTCACCACCTGCGTCGCCACCGTGAAGGCGGCCCTGCACGAGATCGAAGCCTCCATCGCCATCCAGAACGAGGGCTTCGCCCACCTTATCAAGGGCTCGCGCGTCACCATGAACGAGGTGCTCGATCGCGCGCCCTCGAATTGGTACATCGAGGCCGAGGAGGCGCGTGGCCTCGGGCTGATCGAGGCCGTCCTCTGACCGGGCCGGCCGCTGCTCGGCCGTGACCGTCCCGATGCGCGAGGCACGCGCCGGCGGGACGAGAAGCGCTCCAGGATACGGTTGCCGTTCGATCCGAGCGGGAGCCGCGTCAGCTCGCGAGCGACAGCACCACCGCGCGGGGCGCCAGGCGCTCGGCGATCCGCTCGGCCAGGTACTCCGTATCCTGGGCGATGCCGGAGAAGCGGCCCGAGCCCCAGGTGTGGAGCCAGGGCAGCCCGACGAAGGACAGGCCCTCCACGGCGGTGACCCCGCGCCTGTGGACCGGCAGGCCGCGGTCGTCGAAGACCGGGGCGTCGACGAAGCCGAAGTCGGCGCGGAACCCCGTCGCCCAGACCAAGGCGCCGATGCCGGCGGCCGCGCAATCGAGGGTTCGGGGAGCCGCCGCAGGCTGCCAGACCGGCCGGTAATGCGCCTCTGCCGGTGCCACGATACCCTTGGCCGCGATGTGCCGGTCGATGGCCCCCTGGATGCCGACGTAGACCGCGTCGGCGCCGTCGAGGTTCTTCCCGAGGTCGTCGGCGAAGCGGAGGGTGCCGCCCGCGATGCCGGTCAGCCGCCCGTGCAGGGCCATGCCGTCGCGCGCGAAGCGGCGCAGGTCGATGTCGCGGCCGCCGTCGCGGCCGGTGAGGTAGTGGTTGGCCTTGCGCCGCACGTCCTGCCCGAGGGGATGGTCCTCGACCGAGAGATCGTACTGGCCCATCTCGGCCAGCCAATCGACGGCGTCGCGGCCACGGTAGCGGCGCGGACAGCGCGGCGCGCTGCCGACCACGAGGTGCACTTGGCGCCCGGCCAGATGCAGGTCCTCGGCGATCTGGCAGCCCGATTGGCCCGAGCCCACCACCAGCACCGCGCCCGCCGGCAGCTGCGCCGGATTGCGATACGCCGACGAGTGGATCTGCGCGATGCCAGCGGGGAGGCCGGCGGAGAAGGCCGGGATCGCGGGCACGTGGTAGCCGCTGATCGCCATCACCACCGTGTCGGCGCAATAGGTGCCGGCCTCGGTGTCGACGGTGAACCCGCCCTCCGGCCGGGGGCGGACCGCGGTCACGCCGACGCCGGTCATCAGGGGCGCTTCGATCGACCGGGCATAGGCTTCGATGTAGGCGACGATCTCGTCCCTGCCCATGAACCCGTGGGGATCGTCGCCCGCGTAGGGGAACCCCGGCAGCCGGCACTGCCAGTTCGGGGTGACGAGGCAGAAGCTGTCCCAGCGCTGGGTCTTCCAGGCGCTGGCGACGCCGCTCTTCTCGAAGACCAGGTGCTCGATGCCGCGCTCCTTGAGCTGACGGCTCATCGACAGCCCGGCCTGGCCGCCGCCGACCACGATCGCGGGGAGGTGGCGCGCGGCGGAATCCGCTCGGGTCTCGGTCATGCGGTCTCTCCTCGGAGTGTCGGTCGTGGTGGCGCCTTCAGCCCTCGAAGCGCTCGACGAGGACGTCGCCGTCGGGCGCCTGGGACCCGGCACCGGCTTCGATGCGCGCGAGCTGGCTCATGGCGAGGCTGCAGGGAAAGCCGTAGCGGGCCGCGACCCGGTCGCTGGCGATGACGAGGGCGGTGCGGCTGCGCGCCACGAACTCGGCGAGGGGATAGGCCTGCCCGACCGTGAAATGCTCCTTGATGACCAGGGACGGCGAGTAGCAGGCCTCGCGCCGGCCGTCGGGCCAGCGGATGTGGAAGTGCATCTCGGGCATGGTCTGGCCTCTCACGCATCGGACAGGGCGCGCTTGCGGTCGCCGCAGGTGGCGTAGGCCGCCACGTGCTTGGCGGCGCAGGCGCGCCAGGAGTGGCGTCCGGCGATACCGGGGCCCGCTGCGACGAGGCGGGCGCGCAGATCGGGCGCGAGGACCGCCAGCATCGCCGCGGCGATGGCCGGCACGTCCTCGGGGTCGACGAACAGGGTGTCGCCGGGCGTCAGGTACTCGGTGAAGGGGGCGAGATCGGCGACGATGGTCGGGGTCCCGCTCGCCATCGCCTCCAGCACGCTCAGGCCGAACCCCTCCTTGAGGGAGGGGAACACCAGGGCGTCGGCGAGGCGGTAGAACGCGGGCATCGCCTCCTGCGGCACCGGGCCGGTGCGGATCACCGCCTTGCCCACGCCGACGTCGAGCCCGGCCCGGTCGAGGGCCGCCCGGCACCGGGCCTGGTAGCCGGCATGGTCGAGGAGGGAGGCGCCGCCGACCACCACGAGCTGCGCCTCCGGCCTGTCGGCGCGGACGCGGGCGAAGGCCTCGATGATGCGAAGGGCGTTCTTGCGCTCCTCGAACCCGCCCACCGAGAGATAGACCGGTCCGGGCCCGATGCCCCATTCGGCACGCAGGGCCGCGTCGCGCTCGCTCGGGACGGGACCGTAGGCGCTGGTGTCGACGCCGTTGCCGACGCTGTCGGCGCAGAGCCCGTAGTCGCGCTTGAGGGTCTCCTGCCACAGGCGGCTGACGCACAGCAGCGTCGTCGCTTCGTAGATCGCGCGGTCGTGCCAATAGGCGAGCTGCGGTTCGGCGAACTGGTCGAGGTGGTGCACGGTGCGCACGAAGGCCGGGATCAGCCGGCGGCGCATCAGGGTGGTCAGCGCGTTGCCGCTGATCGCGTCCTGGGCGTGGAACACGTCGAAATCGCAGGCCGCGGGCGAGGCGAAGTGGCGCTGGTAGTCGGCGATGCGCGCGCCCACCAGTTCGGCGGTGGAACCGGCCATGGGCCGGGCCGCCACCGGGACGGTGCGACAACGGGCGGCGCGGAAGAAGCCCTGGCCGCCGGGATCGGGCGCATGCACCACCGCGTCGTGGCCGAGTTCGGTCAGCGCCTCGCCGAGGCAGAGCGCATGGACCACGCCCCCGCGCGGGTTGGTGGAATGGGTGAGGATCGCGATGCGCAACGGACGCTCTCTCATGGGCTCATGCTCATGCGCTCATGATCCTGCGCTCATGCCGCCGCAGCCGATCAGGGGACTGCCGGCGAAGTCCCAGACCACGGCCTCCTCCTCGCCCGCGACGATCCGCACCACCCGGCTCGCATCGACCGTGCCGATCGCGGAAGCCGCGATCCCGCGGGCCGCGAACCGGTCGAGGACGGCTCCGAGCCGGTCGGGCGCGACGCTCAGGAGGTAGCCGTAGCTCGGGAAGGCGGTGAGCCAGCGGGCGAGGGGGACGTCGGGGGGGCGCGGGATGCGGTCGAGGACGATGGCCGCCCCGACGCCCGAACATTCGAGCAGCATCAGCGCGGTGCCGACGACGCCGGCCATGCTGATGTCCTTGCCCGCTTCCGCGAGGCCGTCCTCGGCGATCTGCGCCAGCAGGCCGACGTCGGCGCGCAGGCGCCCGGGCGGGGCGCCGGTGGCGGCGTCCCAATAGGGATGCGGCTCCCGGAACCGGCCCCGCAGGTCGATGGCGGCGACGAGGAGGTCGCCGGGTCTCGCGGCAAAGCTCGTCAGGAGCCGCTCGGCCCGGCCGAGGATCGCCACGGCGAGGTGTTCGGCGCCGGCGCGGGCGTTGGTGTGGCCGCCCACCACCGGCACGCCGTAGGTCTCGGCCCCGGCCCGCAGGCCCGCCAGGATCGGTTCGGCCTGTGGCTGGTCGCGGCTCCACAGGGCGTCCACCACCGCGATCGGCCGGCCGCCCATGGCCGCGATGTCGCTCACGTTGACCATCACCCCGCAGAAGCCCGCGAAATACGGGTCCGCGGCGACGAAGCCGTCCAGGAAGCCCTCGATGGCCAGGAGCAGGAAGCCGTCGCCGTCCGGGATCGCCGCGCAATCGTCGCCCAGCGGCACCGCCGCGTCCCTGTCGCCGAGGCCCAGGCGGGCGACCACCGCGTCGATGTCGCGCTTGTGGGCGACGCCGCGGCCTTCGCGGATGCCGCGGGCGATCTCGGCGAGGGTCGGCACGACGGTCATCCAAGTCCCCCGCCGCCCGCCCGCCGCAGCAGCGTCACGAGACCGGTCTCGGGGTCGGCCATGGCCGGGTAGCGGGTCAGATCCGCCTGCATCAGAGCATGCGGCAGGCCGTGAAGGTCGAGGGTGTCGAGGGCGACCCAGTGCAGGGCCTCGAACAGGGCGACGTTGCGGCCCTGGACGTGGGCGAGGAAGCGGGTGCAGCCGCGCGCATGGGCGGAGGCCACCGCCACGTGGATGAGCCCGGCCCCCAGCGCCCCGATCCGCCGGTAGTCGGCCGCCACCGCCAGGCGCGAGCCCCACCATTCGCCGGGGGTCTGCGTGTCCGCGTGGATGCGCACGGTGCCGACGACGGCATCGGCCTCGCCGCCGAGGGTGGAGAGGGCGCAGATCGGGATCGCCCGGGCGTCGACGGCGTCGGTATCGTCGCCCGGAAACACCGCCTGCTCCTGGCAGAAGACCCGCCGGCGCAGGGCGGCGGTGCCGGCCCGCTCCCAGTCCGAGGTCGCGAACTTGATGCGGAAGTGGCTCGGCTGATAGGGCGGGACCGGCTCGAACATCGCGCTCACCGCTCGTAGGCCGAGAGCGCCGAGCAGGCGCCGCAGCGGCCGCAGCCGGCCTTGATGTCGGTGGAGCGCAGGCCGGCCGCCGCCAGCATCCGCGAGAGCGGCTGCAGGATGTCGTGCATGAACGCCGGCGAGGGGGCGGGGTGGCTCTCCAGCGGGGTTCCCGAGATCGGCACGAACGGCACCACGAAGGGGTAGACGCCCATGGCGATCAGCCGCTCGGCCATGGCGAGAACCGCCTCGCGGGTGTCTCCGAGACCGGCCAGGATGTAGGTGGAGACCTGGCCGCGGCCGAACACCGGCACGGCGGCGGCGAAGGCCTCGTCGTAGCGTTCGAGCGGGACGTCGGCCTTGCCGGGCATGATGCGGGCGCGCACCTCCGGCGTCACCGCTTCGAGGTGCATGCCGAGGGCATCGATGCCCGAGGCCTTCATCCGCTCGAACCAGCGGTCGTCGTCGGGGGGCTCGCATTGCGCCTGGATCGGCAGGTCGACGGCGGCCTTCACGGCGAAGGCGCTCTCGCAGAGCACCTCCGCGCCGCGGTCGGTGGCGTTGGGCGTGCCCGTGGTCATGACCATGTGCTTGACGCCGTCGAGCAGCACGGCGGCGCGGGCGACCTCCGCCAGTTGCTGCGGGCTCTTGCGGGCGACGGTGCGGCCGGCTGCCAGCGACTGGCCGATGGCGCAGAACCGGCAGGTCTTGGTGCGGCTGGCGTAGCGGATGCAGGTCTGCAGCACGGTGGTGGCGAGCACGTCGCGCCCGTGCAGCACCGCGATCTGCGAATAGGGCACGCCGTCGAGGGTCTGCAGCGCATGGAAGCGCGGCTTGCCGGGAAAGCTCACCCGGCCGATCACCTCGCCGTCGTGCTCGATCGCGCTCGACCCGTCGGCGTCCGGCCGTCGCACCAGGTAGGGTGATTCGAAGGCTCCGGCGGTATGGACCGGCACCATCACGGTGCGGCCGGCGATGGTCAGCGCCTTGTGGTCGCTCGGCCCCGCGCCGCCGCGCCGGCTCTCGACGCCGTGGCGGGTGTCAGCCAGCCTGACCCCGAACGACTGCAAGGCGTTGATCAGGCGCTCCGTCGGCATGCCCGGATGGGGCAGGCCCCGGGTGACGGCCGGGATGGCCGGAGTGGTCAGAAGCGGGCTGTCGCTCATCGCACTGTCGCTCATGGGTCTGGCTCCGGTCGTGAGGGGGCGCGTCGCGGGTGGTGACGACGGTGCGGGCGGGGCGGGCGTCGTGGTTGAGGCTCAGCAGTTCGGGGCGGGCGTAGTGCCCGACCGAATCCATCATCCGCTTGCGCTTGGTCACCAGCGCCATGTCCATGTCGGCGATCAGGATGCCCTCGCCCTGCGTCATGGGCGGCGCCAGGTGCCGCCCCTCGGGCGAGACGATGGCGGTGCAGTTGCCCCCCCGCAGCGCCCCGCGCAGGGTCTCGTCCGGGCAGATCGCGGCGATTTGGTCGTCCCTGAGCCAGCCGGTGGCGTTGACGACGAAGGCGCCGGCTTCCAGCGCGTGGTGGCGGATCGTCACCTCCATCTGGTCGGCGAAGACTTGGCCGACCATCGATCCGGGAAATTGCGCCGCGTGGATCTCCTCGTGCTGGGCCATCAGCGCGTAGCGGGCGAGCGGGTTGTAGTGCTCCCAGCAGGCCAGCGCCCCGACGCGGCCCACCGCCGTCTCCACGACGGTCAGCCCGGCCCCGTCGCCCTGACCCCAGACCATCCGCTCGTGGTAGGTCGGCGTGATCTTTCGGCGTTTCAGCAGCAGCGCGCCGTCGGCGTCGAAGACGAGCTGGGCATTGTAGAGGGAGCCGTGGTCGCGCTCGTTGACCCCGAGCACGATCACCGCGTTCGCCCGGCGCGCGGCCGCCGAGACCGCCTGCGTCACCGGGCCGGGCACCGTCACCGCGCCCTCGTAGAGCCTGAGGTGCGCCGGCCCCTGCGCCGCCGGCGGAGCGATGAACGAGAAGTACGGATAGTACGGCACGAAGGTCTCGGGGAACACGATGAACCGCGCGCCCTTGCCCGCCGCCTCGTCGATCGCCGCGAGCACCCGGTCCAGGGTCGCGGCCGGATCGTCGAGGTCGGGGGCGATCTGGACCGCCGCCGCCCGCACGATGCGTTGTTCGGACATGGGTGGGGTCCTCGGCATTGAGCTCCGTGGTGCGCCTGTCCCTCCCCCTTTTTGCGGGGGAGGGTTCGGTCGCGCGTCAGACCGTCCAGGTGTCGATCACCACCGCGTTGTCGCGCTTGTGCAGCAGGACGAGGTCGAGGACGTCGGTGGGGGCGATCGGGCGGATGCCCTCGATCAGCGAGGGCTCGCCGTGGCCGTAGAGGGCCTGGAGCGCGAAGCGGCAGGCGTAGACCTTGCCCCCCTCCGCGATGAACTTGGCGATCTGGTTGTTCATGTTCATGTGGCCGGGGAAGGCCTCGTCGCCCAGCGTCGGGAAACCGCGCTGGATGCCCAGCGTCACGCCGGGGCCGTAGAGGAGAACCGAGGTCTCGAAGCCCTTGCGCAGCAGGCGGGTCGCCTGGAGCAGGTTCACGAAGCCGATCGAGCCCTCGAAGGCGACGGTGTGGAAGGTCACCAGCGCCTTCTGGCCCGGCTCGGCCTTCACGTCCTCGAAGACCTTCTCCTCGTAGTCGACGAAGTAATCGCCCTTCTTGTGGTGTTCGGCGCTGACGGCGGGCATCGGTTCCACTCCCGGAAGACCAGTCTTGACCGCGACATCGGCCGAGTCGGCGGCGTCACCGGGATTGGCAAGGCGTGTGCCAGCCGCCGCGGTCGTCGCGTCCGGGCGATGGTGCCTTGGGAAATGCGGTCAATCGGCCGGTCAATATCGGAGGACGCGGCGTGATCGCGGATTCGGCAGCAATGCACAACGACACGGCGTCTGCTGCATCGCGTGGCACTGTCACGGAGATTGTCATCGGATATACTTGTATGGATCGAACGGTTCGGTCGTCGTTCCATGGGGTCGACATGCCGGCACGGCGATTGCGATCCGGTCAATGTACGATTGATCGCATGATGACCGGACCGAGCAGGATGACCAGGACCGCACGACCCGACACCGGAGCCGCCGCCGGAGCGTGGACGCCCGATCTGCGCCCCTGGGGCAAGCCGCATTATCTCGCCCTCGTCGATGCCATCGCCGACGACGTCCGCACCGGGCGGCTCGCGGCGGGCCGGCGCCTGCCGCCCCAACGGGTGCTGGCCCAGCGTCTCGGCCTCAACTTCACCACCGTGGCGCGCGGCTACGTCGAGGCGCAGCGCCGCGGCCTCGTCGAGTCGCGGGTCGGCCAGGGCACCTTCGTGCGCGGGCCCGCCGCCGCGCCGAGCCAAAGGCGGGAGGCGAGCCAGCGCCGCCTCGGCCCCGTCGACTTCACGATGAACCTGCCGCCCGAGCCCGACGACCCGGCCCTGCTCGCGCGGATGCAGGCGGGGCTGGAGGCGGTCTCGCACGACCTGCCCAACCTGCTGCGCTACCAGGGGTTCGGCGGCACCCTCGAGGACAAGGAGGCCGCCGCGGCCTGGCTCGCCCAGCGCGGTATGGTCGCGCCGCGCGACCGGCTGCTGCTCTGCCCCGGCGCGCATGCGGCGCTCGCCGCGATCCTCGGCCTCGTCGCCAAGCCCGGCGACACCATCTGCGCCGAGGCGCTCACCTACCCCGGCCTGCGGGCGCTGGCCGCCCACCAGGGCCTCAAGGTCGCCGGCCTGCCGATGGATGCGCACGGCATCGACGCGGATGCCTTCGCGGCGGTCTGCACCCGGCTCGCCCCCAAGGCGCTCTACCTCAACCCGATCCTGCAGAACCCGACGACGCGCACGATCACCCGCGAGCGGCGGGAGGCGATCGTGACCGTGGCCCGGCGCTACGACGTGGCCATCGTCGAGGACGACGCCTACGGCTTCGTGCCGGAGGCGCCGCCGCCGAGCTTCTACGCGCTCGCCCCGGAGATCACCTACCTTGTGGCCGGCCTCTCGAAGTGCCTCGGGGCCGGCCTGCGCCTCGCCTACGTCCTGGCCCCGAGCGCCCGGGCCGCCCTGCCGCTCACCGCCGCCCTGCGCGCCGCGACGGTGATGGCCTCGCCGATCACCGCGGCGCTCGCCACCCGCTGGATCGAGGACGGGACGGCCGCCGCCGTCCTGGCGTTCGTGCGGGCCGAATCCCGGGCCCGCCAGGCCATCGCCGCCGCCATCCTGCCGCGGGAGGGCGTCACCGCCGATCCCGAGGGCTTCCATCTCTGGCTGTCGCTGCCCGAGGGTTGGACGCGCTCGGCCTTCGCCAGCCAGGCCCGGTCCGCCGGCCTCGGCACCGTGACGAGCGACGCCTTCACGGCGCTGGGGCCGCCGCCCGAGGCGGTGCGGATCTGCCTCGGCGGCATCGCCGGGCGAGACGAGATCGCCCAGTCCCTGGAGGTCATCGCCCACGCGCTGGGCCGGTCGCCGGCGCTCGCCTCGGCCTATATCTGAGCGGTCTTGCCATGGCCTACCGGGCCTGTGCCGCACCGACGCGGCGTCGGAACATCGCTCGCCTCCCCCGGTTGGCGACTCCCGACAGCCAACGACGAGCGACCCGTTCCACCATGGACCACCTGCGTTCCTGCGTTCTGCCATCGTCCGCGATGGCGATTCCCACCAACGACGGCGAGCATCCCCTCGCGATCGAATTGCGGGCATTCATCAAGGCGCCGGATTTTCCCTGCGTCGGTGCCAAATCGGCGATCGCGCGGGGGCAGTTGCGGATCCTCGTGGCCCGGGACATCGCCTCCGGCTGGGACGACATGCGGATCTACCCCGCCCTTCTTGCCTTCATCTGCCGGTACCGGGCGCGGCCGGACCTGTTCCAGAGTTTCGCGGTGATCTTCGAGGGGCCCGACGCGACCTCCGAGGAGGCGTTCGAGCGGCATCTCTGGGCTCGCGCCCAATCGCTCTCCGACAAAGACGGCTTCCTCGGGCAGCGCTACGACGCCAGCGTCGATCCCGACCCCGAGAACCCGCATTTCTCGCTCTCCTTCGGCGGCGAGGCGGTCTTCCTCGTCGGCCTGCATCCGGGCGCCAGCCGCCCGGCCCGGCGGTTCTCGCGGCCGGTCATCGTTTTCAACCTGCGCGCCCAGTTCGAGCAGCTGCGCCAGGAGGGCCGCTACGAGACCCTGCGCTCCTCGATCCTGTCGCGGGACGTGGCTCTCGCCGGCTCGATGAACCCGATGATCGCCCGCCACGGCGAGGCCTCGGAGGCCCGGCAGTACAGCGGGCGCGCGGTGGGCGAGGATTGGGCGTGCCCGTTCAAGGGCAGAGATATCTCGGGTCGGGCCACGTCCGGGGCCGACGAGCGTGCCAAGGGGGGCCGCGATGCCGCGTGAAACCGTCCGCGGCGAGATCCCGCCCCGCTCCGGCACCGCCTTCACCCTCGACAAGGGCGACCGGCTGCGGGTGATCGACCCGGAGGGCGAGCAGGTCGCCGACCTGCTGGCCTTCGCCCGCGCCGACCTCGACGAGGTGATCTCCTCCGGGCGCACCCTCGACTACGCCAGCCGCATCTACCTGACCACCGGCGACCCGATCTACTCCAACCGCTCGACCGTGCTCCTGCGCATCGTCGAGGACACCGTCGGGCGCCACGACTTCCTGCTGACGCCGTGCTCGGCCGACACCTTCCGGATCATCTACGGCGACGAGGCGCCCCATCGCGGCTGCTTCGGCAACCTCGCGGCGGCGCTCGCACCCTACGGCATCGCGCCCGACCGCATCCCGGTGGCCTTCAACGTGTTCATGAACGTCGTCGTCGACGGGACGACCGGGGCCCTGCGCGTCGAGGCGCCCTTGAGCCGCGCGGGCGACAGCGTGACGTTCCTGGCCGAGACCGACCTCGTCATCGGCCTCACCGCATGCTCGGCGCTGCAGTCGAACAACTACGCCTTCAAGCCGATCCGCTACGAGATCGAACCGGCTGCCTGACCGGACGCGGCGGGAACGACGGCCTGTCGCGCTCGTCCGTCCGTGCTAAGGGCGACGCCCCGCGCCGACGCGAAGCGCCCAACAGGTCGATGTCTTACCCATGCGAACCATCGTCTATGCCGACGGCGGCTGCGATCCCAACCCCGGCCCCGGCGGCTGGGGCGTCGTCATCGCCGGCCCGGAGGGCCCGGTGGAACTGTGCGGCGGCGAACGCGGCACCACCAACAACCGCATGGAGCTCACCGCCGCGATCCGGGCCCTGGAGCACTTCCCCGAGGGTGCCGCGATCGAGATGCGCTGCGACAGCCAGTACGTCGTCAAATCCGTCACCGAGTGGATGAAGGGCTGGAAGGCCCGCGGCTGGCGCACCGCCACCGGGCCGGTCAAGAACATCGACCTGATGCAGCAGCTCGATGCGCTGGCGGCCAGGCGCGACGTGCGCTGGACCTGGGTGCGCGGCCATGCCGGCGAGGACGGAAACGAGCGTGCCGACCGCCTCGCCACCCGGGGCCGGCGCGAGGCCCTGGGCCTCGCCGTCGAACCGCTGGCGCCGGTGTTGCCCACCGCTGCCGCGCCGGCCGAGGCGGCGCCCCCGCGTGAGCCGCGCACGACGCCGGTGGCCATCGACGCAGGGCTCGGTCTGGAGATCTCCCGGCGCTGCAAGCTCGCCGGGGTGACGCCGCGGGCCTTCGTCGAGGATGCGGTGCGGCTCGCCCTGGAACTCGGGCCCGAGGGCATCGCCCGCGCCAGGGCCGCCGGCGCCAAGGGTCCGTGATCGCACCCCTCGGGCCGGCCTTCTTCGACCGGCCCGTCGTCACGGTCGCCGCCGATCTCGTCGGCTGCCTGCTGTCGGTGGAGGGGGTGGGCGGCATCGTCGTCGAGACCGAGGCCTACGACCGCACCGATCCCGCCTCGCACAGCGTCAACGGGCAGACCCGGCGCAACGCCGCGATGTTCGGCCCGCCGGGCCACGCCTACGTCTACCGCTCCTACGGCCTGCATTGGTGCCTGAACCTCGTGTGCGAGCCGGGCAGCGCGGTCCTGATCCGGGCCCTCGAGCCGCGCGCCGGCATCGCGGCGATGGAGGCCCGGCGCGGCCTGTCGGCCCCGCGCCTGCTCTGCGCCGGACCGGGCCGCCTGACCCAGGCGCTCGGCATCACCGGTGCCTTCGACGCCCGCCCCCTCGACGACGACGGTTTTCGCCTGCTCGGGTCCCCGACGCCGGTCCCGGTGGTCGCCGACCGGCGCATCGGCATCAGCCGGGCGGTGGATCGACCGTGGCGGTTCCTCGCCGAAGGCTCGCGCTTCGTGAGCCGGCCGCCGTCCCGCTTCCGTGTGCCGCTCGACGAAGGTGCGGCCTGATAGGGTTTCTGCTTGAATCAAGCGGGAACCCTATCACCGAGCCCGCGCGGCGCCTGAGCGAAGCCCATTTCCGCATCACGAAGTGATCACCCGGAAATGGGATGAGGTGCCGGTTTCAGCGTCGGGCCGGCGATCCCGTCGCTGTCGCGACCCGGCGCGTGCGGCCGGCGACGATCAGGCCCGACAGGCTGGCCGCACCCAACAGCAGGACCGTGGTCCCGTGGGCGACGGCCACATGCAGCGGGTCGGCGATCGGCCCCATCACCAGGCCGACGCCGATCAGGACGAATCCCAGGCGTTGAAGGAGAGGCGTCATGGTCATGGCTCGTTCCGGGCTCGGCCGTTGCAGTCGGGAAACGATGGCCGGTCCGTATTGCCCGGATGTTTCCGGGCGATGGCGCGGGAACCCGCAGGTGCGGCCACGCACGCAGCCGTGACGGGAGACGCCGGCCCCGGTCGCAGACGGATGCGGCGCCAGGGCGTATGTAACTTACCGTGAGCCGCCGCGAACGGTCCAGCGAGGTGACTTGCCGCGATGCCGGAGACTGGCTGGCCGGCGGGCCCGCCGACCGCCCGGAACCACCGTTTCACGGGCCCCCGCCCTCGTCATGACAAGGCCGTTCCCGATGCTGCGCCGCTCGCTCCTCGCCCTGGCCCTTCTTTCCGCCCTCCCGGGCGGGCCGGCTTTTGCCGCCGAGAGCGTGCGCTTCACGCCCGAGGCCTTCGCCGCCGCCCAGGCGGCCGGCAAGCCGATCCTCGTGGAGGTGAGCGCGCCGTGGTGCCCGATCTGCCGGTCGCAGAAGGCCGTCCTGGCCAAGCTCGGCCGCGATCCGCGCTTCAAGGACCTGCGGATCTTCGACGTCGACTTCGACAGCCAGAAGGACGTGTTGCGCCGCTTCGACGCGCGCATGCAGAGCACCCTGATCGTCTTCAAGGGCGCGACGGAGACCGGCCGCTCCGTGGGCGAGACCCAGCCCGAATGGATCGAGGGCCTGCTGGAGAAGGTCCTCTAAGCATCACTCTGCGAAATGGTCTGCGGTTCGCAGGAGAAAATGATGCCCTATCAAGGAGATCTAAACAGGCATTCGTGGGGCGACCCACGCGTGCCTGTTTAGGGCCGACGCTGCCATGGGCACCCTCGGTCTCGCCTTCCTCGCCGGCTGCCTCTCCATCCTCTCGCCCTGCGTGCTGCCGCTGCTGCCGCTCGTGCTGGGGGCGGCGGCCACCGAGCATCGCTACGGCCCCGTGGCACTCGCGGCCGGTCTCGCCGTGACCTTCACGGGGATCGGGCTGTTCGTCGCGCTGGTCGGCTTTTCCCTCGGCCTCGACACGGACGTCTTCCGCACCGTCGCGGCGGTGCTGATGTTCCTCGTCGGGCTGGTGCTGATGGTGCCCGCCGCCCAGACCCGGCTCGCGGTGGCGGCCGGGCCGGTGAGCGACCGTGCGCAGGCCCGCTTCGGCGGCCTCTCGACGACGGGCCTGTCGGGACAGTTCGGCGTCGGGCTGCTGCTCGGTGCCGTCTGGAGCCCCTGCGTCGGCCCGACGCTCGGCGCCGCCTCGCTGCTGGCGGCGCAGGGGCGGGACCTCGGCCTCGTCGCCCTCACCATGCTGTCGTTCGGACTGGGGGCGGCCGTGCCGCTCCTCCTGCTCGGCCTCATCTCGCGCGAGGTGATGATGGCCTGGCGCAACCGGATGATGGCGGCGGGCAGGGGGCTCAAGGCCGCCCTCGGCCTCGTCCTCGCGGTCACGGCCGGCGCCATCCTGCTCGGCCTCGACAAGCGCCTCGAGGCCGCCCTCGTGGCCGCCTCGCCGGATTGGCTGACCGCCCTAACCACCCGGTTCTGAGGCGGCCGCTTTCGCGTCCGGCACTATTCTGCGGGGATGGGCGACAAATTGCTGTTTTCGTCGCCACACGAAAGCCTTAAGGTCTCGGACAGGACACGCATCCATGCCGGTCACCCGCGACCGGGCCGGGGAGAGATTGCGTCGGGAGAGACCGCAGATGGCGGAAAACGGCAAGGCCCATCACACGGTCATCAAGAAATACGCCAACCGGCGTCTCTACCACACCGGCACCTCGACCTATGTGACCCTCGAAGACCTTGCGGGGATGGTGCAGGGGGGCGAGGACTTCCTCGTCTACGACGCCCGCAGCGGCGACGACATCACGCGCTCGGTGCTGACGCAGATCATCTTCGAGCAGGAGAACAAGGCCGGCGAGGACAACCTCCTGCCCGTGGCGTTCCTGCGCCAGCTCATCCGCTTCTACGGCGACAGCATGCGCACCATGGTGCCGAGCTTCCTGGAGTTCTCGATGGCGAACTTCGCCAGCGACAAGCAGGGCCTGCGCGAGAAGATGACCCAGAGCTTCGCCCCGAGCGTGTTCCAGAACGCCATGGAAGAGCAGGTGCGGGCCAACATGAGCTTCTTCGGCGATGCCATGAAGATGTTCACGGCCTTCGGCACCGGCCCGCTCTCGGGGATGAACAAGCTGCCCGGCGTCGCCGCCCAGGTGTCCGGGGGCCAGGTGTCCGGGGCCCAGGTGCCCGCCGTCCAGGCGGCAACGCCCGCCCAGGCCAGCGACCTCGACGATCTCAAGCGGCAGATGGCCGAGATGCAGTCGCGCCTGGAAGACCTTGCCAAGAAGTAGGGTCGTCGCCCGGTCCGGCGGCTCGCGCGGCGAGGCCGTCCGCGCGAAAGGTTGACGAAAGGTTAACGGCGGCCCAAGCCTTGCGCATCCCACCGCATTCACGCGGAAGGCGGATGCGATGTGGCAGCCTGAGACAGATCGACGTTCCGAACCGGCACGAACCGGCGCCCTGGTCGTCCAGGGTGGGTCGAGCGCGGCACAGCCGCCGCCGCGCGGCCGGCCGCTCGCGGGCTTCCTCGCCCAGCTCATCGTCAGCGCCGACCCGGGCCTCAGGCCGTCGCGGGGCGACAGAACGCAAAAAGCCGCATCCTGCTACGCCGAAGCGGCGCGGATGCGGCTTTCACGATAACGAACGGCAACCGAAACCCGTCGCGGTGGCGCGACGGGCGTTTCGCGCCTCAGGCCTCGGCCGACTTCACCTTGAGGACCTGACGGCCCCGGTACATGCCGGTCTTCAGGTCGATGTGGTGCGGACGGCGCAGCTCGCCCGAGTCCTTGTCCTCGACGTAGGTCGGGGCCTTGAGGGCGTCGGCGGACCGGCGCATGCCGCGCCGCGAGGGAGAGGTTTTACGCTTCGGAACGGCCATGGTCGGGTCCTGCTACGGCAAAAGGGTGCCCGGGCGCCTTCCCCTCCGGGAGAGAAAAGCCGCAGCACCGTCTTCGAAAGAAGATTCGTCGCCAGCCTATAGCGTGGCACGGGGCCGCTGGCTAGGCCCGGCCGTTCGGTCGGTGGCCGCCCGCCGTCCGTTCGCTCAACCGCAGCCATCATCGGCGTTAAGCGACGGTTCAACCGCGGGGATCCCTTATCGTCCACGGACGGCGCGGCAGCGCGCTCGCGTCGTCGCTTCGGGAGAAACCCCATGACGTCCTCGCTTCTGCGTACCCTCACCGTCCTGTCATGCCTCGTGGCGGCCCCCGCCCTGGCGCAGTCGCAGACCCCCTCCGCGCCGGCCCCGACCGCACCGACGGTGGCCCCCGTCGCCCCGCCGAAGGCGCCCGTCGCACCCGAGGTCGCCAAGCAAGATGCAGGCAAGCACGATGCGGGCAAGCACGCCCTGATCGACCTCAACAGCGCCACCGCCGCCGAACTCGACGCGCTGCCCGGCATCGGCGCCGCCCGTTCCGAGGCGATCGTCAAGGGCCGCCCCTACAAGGGCAAGGACGAGCTGGTCTCCAAGAAGATCCTTTCCGAGAGCGTCTATGCCGGCATCAAGGACAAGGTCATCGCCAAGCAGAAGTGACGCGGTTCGGGCGGACGAGCCGGTCTTGTCCGCCCCCCGGTGGGATGTTAGGCGCGCCCATGGCTGCAGCCGCCGGCCGGAACCGAGGTCAGACCCCTCCCGATGCCGCCTCCGCCGATCACCCGCCTCCACCGCGGCGACCTGCCCTCCGGCTATCGGCCGGGCCCCTCCATCGCCATCGATACCGAGACCCTGGGCCTCAACCCGCAGCGGGACCGGCTCTGCGTCGTGCAGGTCTCCCGCGGCGACGGCGAGGCCGACGTGGTCCAGATCGTGCCGGGCGGTCCGGCCCCGGTCGTGCTCGCGGGCGTGCTCGCCGACCCCGACGTCCTGAAGATCTTCCACTTCGGGCGGTTCGATCTCGCGGTCCTGTTCCAGGCGCTCGGCGTGATGCCCGCCCCCGTCTATTGCACCAAGATCGCCTCGAAGCTCGCCCGCACCTACACCGACCGTCACGGTCTCAAGGACGTCGTCCGCGAACTCGTCGGCGTCGATCTCTCCAAGCAGCAGCAATCCTCCGATTGGGGCGCGGAGACCCTGAGCCAGGCGCAGGTCGATTACGCGGCCTCCGACGTGCTCTACCTCCACGCCGCCCGCGCGCGGCTCGACGCCATGCTGGCCCGCGAGGGACGGACCGAACTGGCGCGCCACTGCTTCGCCTTCCTGCCGACCCGCGCGCGCCTCGACCTCGCCGGCTGGCCGGAGACGGACATCTTCGCGCATACATGACGGGACCTGCGTAGTCGGACCTTTGATCGGGTGCGCCGCCGCACATCGAGTGCGGCCCTCGCGCTCCTGCCGGCGCCGGCCATTGATCATTCCTCAACGAGGAGGTCATAACTTCGCCATGGGCCGCGCGCATCCGCGGCCGGCCGGGACCCGCCCGGTATCGCGGGGGGCATCCGCGCCGGTTTTCTCAGGACATCCATGCAGGGGCTCGAGGCCATCGGGACGACGGGGCTGACGGGGGCTGGCGGCAACGCCTTGCGTACCCGCGCCCATGCCCGTGCGCGCAACCACAGCGCCCGCGTGCGCCGCCTGCGCGTGCTGATCCCGGCCGCGGCGATCCTGTCGCTGGGCTCGCTCGCCGCCGTCACCCTGTTCAATCCCTTCGGCCATATCGCGCCGGGGGTGACCATCGGCCCGGTCAGCCTCTCGGGCACGAAGGTCAAGATGGAGAGCCCGCGGCTGTCCGGCTATCGCAAGGGCACGCGCGGCTACGAGGTCACCGCCGACGCCGCCCTTCAGGACGTGCGCAAGCCGACCCTCATCGAGCTGCAGGCCATGAAGGGCCGCCTCGACACCGACGACAAGGGCGGACTCGCCCATATCGAGGCCGCCACCGGCCTGTTCGACACCGCCAAGGAATCCCTCACCCTCGACCGGGACATCCGCCTGTGGACGGACAAGGGCGAGGAGGTCTGGCTGAAGTCCGCGGCGGTCGACTTCAAGACCGGCAGCATCGCCTCGCACGAGACCGTGACGGTGACGGTCCCGAGCGGGTCGGTGGTGGCCGACAGCCTCGACGTGGTCGACAACGGCCGGGTGATCTCGTTCGTCGGCAACGTCCGTACCGAGTTCCATGCCGCCGAAGCGCCGCGCAAGGCCGATGCCGCCGGCCTTCGCATCCGCACGACGGAAGCCGTCGCGGCGGCCGACGGAGAGCGGCCATGACGCGGGCGACGGGACGCGCGATCGCGGCCGCGCTCCCCCTCGGGGCCGTGCTCGTATTCCTCTCGGTCGGCGCGGTCCTGGCGCAGGCGGCCGCTCCCGCCGCGTCCGCGACGGCGGCGCAGCCCAAGAAGGACAAGGATCGCGGCGGTGCCGTCGGTGCGCTCGGCGGCGGCAAGGAGCCGATCAAGATCGACGCCGACCGCCTCGACGTGTTCGACCGCGAGAACAAGGCGGTGTTCGCCGGCAACGTGGTGGCGGTGCAGGGTGACAGCACCATCCGCTGCTCGACCATGACCGTGCGCTACAAGCGCGGCAAGGAGAAGGGCGAGAAGGCCGAATCGCCCGAGGGCGAGGCCCCGAAACCCGTTGGCGCCATGGGCGAGAACGGCATCCAGCGGGTCGAATGCGCCGGGCCGGTGACGGTGGTGCAGAAGGACCAGGTCGCCACCGGCGACAGCGCGGTGTTCGACCAGGAGGCCAAGCGCATCGTGCTCACCGGCAACGTCGTGCTGAGCCAGTGCCAGAACGTCACCCGCGGCTCCCGCCTCGTCTACGACATGTCCACCGGCCGCGCGAACATGGACCCGGTGGCGGGCGGTCGCGTCTCGGCGCTGTTCGTGCCGCAGCGGGAAGACGGCCCCAAGGGCGCCAAGGGCTGCGCCACGCCGGCCGCGGCCGGCAAGCCCCGGGCCCAGGCGAATTGAGCGCGGCCCTGCCGTCGCCCTCCGCCGAGGCGGTGCCCTCCCGCCTCATGGGCCGGGTCGCGGCCGCCCGCGGTCCCTCCCTGTTCGGCCGCCTGCTGGGTCGTCGCAAGCCCTCCGACCACGGGGCCGAGGCGGTCGTGGCCGACGGCCCCTCCGAGGACGGCGGCGGCCCCGGCATTCTCTCGGTGCGCGGCCTGCGCAAGAGCTACGGCGCGCGCACCGTCGTCCACGAGGCCGGCCTCACCGTGCGCAACGGCGAGGCCGTGGGCCTGCTCGGCCCCAACGGGGCCGGCAAGACCACGATCTTCTACATGATCACCGGGCTCGTCTCGGCCGATCGCGGCTCGATCAGCCTCGACGGCCTGCCGATCACCCATCTGCCGATGTACCAGCGCGCGCGCCTCGGCATCGGCTACCTGCCGCAGGAGGCCTCGATCTTCCGCGGCCTCTCCGTCGAGGACAACATCCGCGCGGTCCTCGAGATGGTGGAGCCCGACCGCAAGGAACGCGACCGCAAGCTCGATTCGCTCCTCGAGGAGTTCGACATCGCGCGCCTGCGCAAGTCGCCCTCCATCGCCCTCTCCGGCGGCGAGCGGCGGCGCTGCGAGATCGCCCGCGCCCTGGCCTCCTCCCCGACGTTCATGCTCCTCGACGAACCCTTCGCCGGCATCGACCCCATCGCGGTCGGCGACATCCAGGACCTCGTCAAGCATCTCAAGCAGCGCGGCATCGGCGTCCTGATCACCGACCACAACGTGCGCGAGACCCTCGGCCTGATCGACCGGGCCTACATCGCCCACTCCGGCCGCATCCTCACCGAAGGAACGCCCGAGGAGATCGTCGCCAACGAGGACGCGCGGCGGTTGTACCTCGGCGAGGATTTCCGGCTCTGATCGGGGTCAGGCCGGCGAAAATCCACCACCCGCCGGGCTTCTCTGCGAGCCGCGGGGTCTGATCGGACCGACACCCCGATCTCCCGCCGTCGAACTTTCGGATGGCCACGGTCGCACGATGCGATCTTCAGGCGCTGGGATCGGCTGCTTTACAGCAGATCGGTAACCCGGAACACGCTCGGCGCGAAGGGCTCGCTCTCCGCGACCCGGCGCTCCAGGGCATCGATCGACACCTCTGGTCGAGACAGGTCGATACCCGTCAGCTGCCAGGGCGCCAGGGTCCACCAGCGGCTCGCCAGTAGTCGCGCGACAAGAGGCTCGGGAAACCGAAAGCGGACGGCGCGGGCGGGGTTTCCGACCATGACGGCATAGGGAGGAACGTCCCGGGTCACCACCGCATAGGCTCCGATGATGGCACCCGTACCGATGGTGATGCCCTGCCGGATATAGGCCCGGTGCCCGATCCAGACATCGTGTCCCACGGTGATCCGGCTCCCCATGACGAAGCCTTGAGCGCCGGTAGTGTCGGGCCGGAAGGTGTCGTACTCGGCCGCACCGGCGAAGTCATGGCCAACATCGAAAAGCTTTTCATTCAGGTAGAAGTGCGGGCTTGTGCTGATCCAACTGATCGAATGATCGCCGCGGCCCATCTGAACGTCGTCCCCGATCGAGGTGTAACGTCCGATCTCCACGTTGTTGTAGTGTCCGCTGACGGCGTAGCTGAACGCCCCCATCTTCAGAAAGCCGTACAAATCCATCCACTTGAGACTGCACGGTCCCTCGAAGCCCGCTTCCTGCGGAATCCACATGCCGCCGGGCCCATGAGAGGTTTCGACGCCGCGTTCGCGAAGCCTATTCTTTAGATCTGCAGTCAGTAGATAGCGCCCATGCACGAGTGTCGGGGGCGTCGATTGAGCGGCGACGATACCGGCTGATTTCGCCGGGTCGGCGATTTCCGCCTGGACAAGACCGATGCCTTCGGATTGGGCGGGAGGCATTTCGTTCCGAATTCGAGCGGGTTCCGCGTCTTCTCGATTGGATGGTACGATGCCTGTTTGCTGCGCGTGGACGGTCCCTACATCTTCCCTGAGCAGGCGCTGACGCATCGACTTGATGGCTAGGTTTAAACGGGCTTTCAACGATTAACTCCCGACGGAAATATGCGTTGATGAATGCCCTTTCATCGTACGAATGTCCACGATCGACCATGGACGGACGGACGGCATCCGCCACGCTCTTTAATCCGTAGGACGCAGGGCCGCGACGAATGCGGCCAGATTCGATTGCGATGACGCTCAAGTGGCATGTAATCAGCCAATCGAGATGGCGTTGAGTAATATAAAACGATTAATATCAAATCTACACAATCTTAAATTTACCAGATTTGTTTATGCGATCTAAACGGAAAAAGACCTATTCACCGTACGACAGGCTTAAGGTGGGCGCTGGGGGGCGGCTTTAGTCGCCGCTTCCTGAGCCCTCTTGCGCGATCCTCGCGTGGACTATCGGTGTGACGACCGGAGCGATTCTCTCTGAGGCGCCGCCTATGCAAGGCGCGTCGATGCGAGGACTGGCGTCGCATCCACAGTCATAAACCGTTTGCGACCATCGCTCGGCACCATGCCCGGACAGGTGCTTTGACCTGCCGCCGCGATGGCGCTAGACCTGTCACGGACTAAAAGAAGCAAGAATGATGCCGGCAGCCGGACGCGGTTAACGCGGCCTGTCGGATCGTGGTCTTCACGGGGTTCGGGGCCAAGCCATGAGTCTGCTGCAACGGCTGGAAATGCGCCAGGGCCAAGCCCTGGTGATGACGCCACAGCTTCTCCAGGCGATCAAGCTCCTTCAACTCTCGCAGCTCGATCTGGCCGCCTACGTCGACGCCGAGCTGGAACGCAACCCGCTGCTGGAGCGTGTCGAGGGCGAAGCCGACCCGGAGCGGCGCGGCGCCGATGCGGTGCCCGAGGCCCCCGGTGCGGAGCCGGCGGAGGGGTTCGGCGGCGACGGGTTCGAGGGCGGCGAGACCGAGCCGTGGATCGCCACCGAGCTCGGTGCCAGCCAGGCCCAGATCGAGAGCGACCTCGACACCCGCCTCGACAACGTGTTCTCCGACGACGCCCCGAGCCTCGGGCGCGAAGCCCCCGCCGGGGGCGACATGCTCTCCCTGACCCCGGCGCCCTATGGCAACACCGGCGGCAGCTTCGACGGCGACGCCCCCGACTTTGAGGCGACGCTGACCTCCGAGATGTCCCTGCGCGACCACCTCGTGGCGCAGCTCGACCTCGCCACGAAGGATCCGGTGGACCGCCTCGTCGCCGGCTTCCTGATCGACGCGGTGGACGACGCGGGCTACCTGCGCGAAGAGATCGACGAGGTCGCCGAGCGGCTCGGCACCGGCCTCGACACGGTCGCCCGCGTCCTCAAGCTGATCCAGACCTTCGACCCGCCGGGCATCGCCGCCCGCGATCTCGCCGAGTGCCTGAGCATCCAGCTGCGCGACAAGGATCGGTTCGACCCGGCGATGCAGGCCCTTGTCTCGCGCCTCGACCTCGTGGCCAAGCGCGACTTCGCGAGCCTGCGGCGCCTGTGCGGTGTCGACGACGAGGACCTCGTCGAGATGCTGGCCGAGTTGCGCCGCCTCGATCCCAAGCCCGGCCGCGCCTTCGGCTCGCGGGCGGTGGAGGTGTTGATCCCCGACGTGTTCGTGCGGGCCGCCCCGGACGGGTCGTGGCTGGTGGAGCTGAACGCCGAGGCGCTGCCCCGGGTGTTGGTCAACCAGAGCTACTACGCCCGGGTCTCGCGCGGCGCGAAGGCGGACGGGGACAAGGCGTTCCTGTCCGAATGCCTGCAGACCGCCAACTGGCTCACCCGCAGTCTCGAGCAGCGCGCCCGCACCATCCTCAAGGTCGCCTCCGAGATCGTGCGCCAGCAGGACGCGTTCTTCCTGCACGGGGTGGCGCACCTGCGCCCGCTCAACCTCAAGACGGTCGCCGAGGCGATCGGCATGCACGAATCGACCGTGTCGCGGGTGACCTCGAACAAGTCGATCGGGACCAGCCGCGGCACCCTCGAGATGAAGTACTTCTTCACCGCCGCGATCCCGGGGGCGGCGGGCACCGCGGCCCATTCGTCGGAAGCCGTGCGCCACCGCATCAAGCAGCTCGTGGACGGCGAGGCCCCCGGCGACGTGCTCTCCGACGACGCCCTGGTCCAGAAGCTGCGCGACGAGGGCATCGACATCGCCCGGCGCACCGTGGCGAAGTACCGGGAGTCGTTGCGGATACCCTCGTCGATCGAGCGCCGGCGCGAGCATTTCGCCTACGCCCGCTGACGCGAAAGCCCGGGTGAGCCGGTCAGGCCCCGGGCGCCGCCGCTACCGCCGCGATGCCGGCCTGCGCCGCCCAGGCGGTGACGTCGCCCTTACGGATCGCCGCCGCCATCAGGTCGGGGAAGAGATCCGGCGTGCAGGCGAAGGAGGGGACGCCGAGGGCGGCGAGGCGGGCGGCCAGCGCCCGGTCGTAGCTGGGCGCGCCCTCGTCGCTCAGCGCCAGCAGCGCGATCATCTGCACGCCCGAGGCGACGAGCCGCTGGGCGCGGGCCAGAAGCCCGGCCTCGAAGCCGCCCTCGTAGAGGTCGGAGATCAGCACCAGGATGGTGTCGTCCGGCCGGGTGATGCAGGATTCGCAATAGGCGACGGCGCGGTTGATGTCGGTGCCGCCCCCGAGCTGCACCGAGAACAGCACCTCGACGGGGTCCTCGATTTCCTCGGTGAGGTCGACCACCGCCGTGTCGAACACCACGAGGCGGGTCGAGACCGCCGGCAGCGAGGCCATCACGGCCCCGAAGATGCTCGAATAGACCACCGAATGGGCCATCGACCCCGATTGGTCGATGCACAGGATCACGTCCTTGAGGCTGGCGCGCTGTCGCCGGCCGTAGCCGATGCGCGTTTCGGGGACGATGGTGGCGTAGTCCGCCTGGTAGTGCCGCAGGTTGGCGCGGATGGTGCGGTTCCAGTCGATCTCGGCATGGCGCGGGCGCCGGTTGCGGCTCGCCCGGTCGATCGCCCCGGCCACCGCCCGGCGCATCGGCTCCTCCAGCCGCTTCATCAGGGCCTCGACGACCTTGCGCACCACGAGGCGGGCGGTGTCCTTGGTCCTGCCGCCGAGGATGCCGCGCAGGGAGATCAGCGTCGAGACCAGGGCGACGTCCGGGGTCACCGCCTCCAGGAGTTCCGGCTCGGTGAGCATGCTCTCGAGGTCGAGGCGCTCGAAGGCGTCGCGCTGGAGCACCTGCACCACCGCGGTCGGGAAATAGTCGCGGATGTCGCCCAGCCAGCGCGGCACCGACGGGGCGGAGGCGCCCAGACCCGCCTTGCGGTCGGAATCGTAGAGGGCGCCAAGCGCCCGGTCGATCCCGGCGTCGCGGCCGGCGAGGACATGGCCGGTCCCGTCGGCCTCGTCGCCCCCGAGGACGAGGCGCCAGCGGCGCAGGCGTTCGGTCTCGCTCATCGGGCGTCTCCGCCGGGCGCCGGCTCGGGTCCCAGCAGGAGCCGCAGCACAGGCAGCACGCGGGCGGCCCGCGCGGCGTCGAAGCCGTGCCCGTGGCCGGTGGCGTCCGGCGTCGTGCCGCCGGGCCGGCGCAGGGCCTCGCCGATGGCCCGGCGCTCGGGCCGCGGGATCGTCGCGAAGCTGCGGCGGACCAGCGGCAGGAGGTCGGTGAAGTGGTCCGCGTCGAGGCCGACGAGCCAGTCGTCGAGGATGCCGAGCAGCCCGTCGCCGTGGATCAGCGCGGTGCCGCCGCCCTCCAGGAACCCGGCGATCCAGGCCGCGGCCGGCGCGGCGCCGCTGGCCCGCGACAGGGCGGGGCGCAGGCGCGTGCCGGCATCCTCGGCCGAGATCGCGCGCGCGTCGAACAGCAGCCGCACCGCGCGCCCGACCACGCGGCCATGGACGTGGTCCTGGCCGGCCAGCGACAGCAGGGCGTCCCGCCAGACCTCGCCGAGGTCGCTCTCCTCCAGCAGCGACACGGCCCGGTGGACGCCCTCGACATGGCCCTTGGCGAGGGCGGCCGCATCGTCGTCGAGGCTCTGGCAGGCCACCACGAGGCCGGCGGCGATGCGCGGAACGATCCCGCGCACGATCCGACGCACCGGCTCGGTGTCCGAGGAGCGGACCGAGCCGTAGCGGGCGAGCTCGGCGAGGGCCGGCAGCGCCTGCATCAGGTCGAACACGTCGGAGGAGACCGCGGCGCGGTCGTCGAGGGCCTGGACCACGTCCGCCGACGCCTGCGCGAGGTCGGCGTCGAGCAGCGTCCCGATCAGGTCCGAGAGGTCGCTGACGCGGGTGGTGGCATGGGCGAGCGTCCGGATCCGGCTCGCCGCCGCGTCGGCCACCGTCCCGCCATCGGCCGAGGCCGCCACGAGGTCGACCGCCCATTCCGGCTGCCAGGCGAGCACCCAGGCCTCGCGGAAGGTGCCGCGTCCGCCGGCCTGGCGCCGCGTCCCCCACGGGATGCCGACGAGGGCGAGGCGGTTGAGGAAGTGGCTGCGGGCGAGGTCGCCCTCCTTGCGCAGGTCGAGCACGATCTCGCGCGACCCGCCCTCCGGCGACAGGCGCAGGCGCTTGCACTGGGCGGCGAAATCGAGCTCCACCGGCGTCCGGGCGCTGCCGGCCGGGGTGGCGCCCAGGCGCTCGCCGATGACGAGCTTGGCGCGGATCAGCCTCATCGGGGCGGGGTCGGCAAAGCACAGGGTCGAGGCGGCGGCCTCGTCGAGGTCGTCCAGGGAGGGGCGCGAGCGTCCGCGCAGGCCCGCCAGCATGCCGGCCAGCCGCACCGCCTCGATCACCGTGGCGGAGGAGGCGTCGAGGTCTTCCCCGCGCAGGAGTGCTGCGGCCCGGGAGAGCCAGCGCGCCGCGACGCGGTCGCCGTGGTGCCAGACCGCGTCGTACCATTCCGGCGAGAGCACGCCGGCCCGGTAGCCGCTGGCGGTGGCGAGGCGTTCGTAGGACCACGGCGCCCAGGCCGCTGCCACCTTGGTCTTGGGCAGGCCCTTCAGGATCGCCGCATCCCGCACCGGCTGGCCCGTGGCGTCGTGGCGGGCCAGGGCCGGGGCGTGCCAGGCGCCGCAGACGACAGCGATGCGCGAAAACCCGTCCTTGGCGGCCCTGCGCAGGCCGGTGCGCATGTGGGCCTCGCGCGCTTCCTCGCGGAATCGCTCGGCGTCGGGCGAGGCGTTCTCGGACATGGCGTTCTCGGACATGGCGTCCTCGGCCTCGCGCAGGGCGGCCATCGCTTCGGCGATCGCGGAAAAAACGTCCTCGCCCGCCTCCGAGCGGCTCTCGACGAAGGCGTCCCACCAGCGTTCGCCGTCGTCGTAGCCCGCCGCCCGGGCGAGTTCGCCCAAGGGATCGCGCCGCATGGCGGCCGTGGCCGGGCCCCTCTCCGGATCCTTCTCGGCCTCGTCGTCGATGGCGGCCGGTCCCTCGGTTGCCAGCTCGCCGAAGCCGTCGGCGAGCTGGATCGCGTGGGGCAGGTCGATGAAGCGGGCCGGCACCTCGCGCTCCTGCGCGTGGCGCAGGGCGACCCATTCGGGCGAGAACGCCGCGAAGGGGAAGAAGGCGCAGTCGCGCGGCCGGTCGGCCCGGTAGACGAGCAACGCCACCGGCGGGCGCATCTCCGGATCGGCGGCCAGCGCCAGCAGCGCCTCGGCATCCGGCGGCCCCTCC
Source organism: Methylobacterium sp. Leaf466 (assembly GCF_001425565.1). Lineage (NCBI taxonomy): Bacteria > Pseudomonadati > Pseudomonadota > Alphaproteobacteria > Hyphomicrobiales > Methylobacteriaceae > Methylobacterium > Methylobacterium sp. Leaf466. The sequence goes on from NZ_LMRC01000033.1 coordinate 79,759, forward strand.
ACCAGCAGGCAATCGGGGGCGAAGGCGTCGAGGGCGCGCACGAGGCTGCGGGCCGAGCCCGGCCCGTGATGGCGGATGCCGAAGATGCGGATTTCGCTCATGCCCGCCCGGTCAGGCCGACGCGCGGGCGGCGCGGTAGAAATCCGTCCACTCCGCCCGTTCCTTGACCACGGTCTCGAGGTACTCGCGCCAGATCACCGCGTCCTGAACCGGGTCCTTCACCACGGCGCCGGCGATGCCTGAGACGAGGTCGTGGGCGGTGAGCCGGCCGTCGCCGAAATGGGCGGCGAGCGCCAGCCCGCTGCCGACTACGCTGATCGCCTCGGCGGTGGAGAGGGTGCCTGACGGCTGCTTGACCTTGCTCTTGCCGTCCTCGGTCACCCCGAGGCGCAGCTCGCGAAAGATCGTGACGACCCGGCGGATCTGGTCGGCGCCGGGCGGCTCGGCCGGGATCTCGAAGGCTCGGCCGAGGGCGGCCACCCGGGTCTCGACGATGGCGATCTCGGCCTCGATGGTGGCGGGTGGCGGCAGCACCACGGTGTTGAAGCGGCGCTTGAGCGCGCTCGACAGTTCGTTGACGCCCCGGTCGCGGTTGTTGGCGGTGGCGATGAGGTTGAAGCCCTTCTGCGCCGCCACCTCCTCGTTCAGTTCGGGGATCGGCATTGTCTTCTCGGACAGGATGGTGATGAAGCTGTCCTGCGTCTCGGAGGGGATGCGGGTCAGCTCCTCGACGCGGGCGATGCGGCCCTCCTCCATCGCCCGCACGATCGGGCTCGCCACCACCGCCTCGCGGCTCGGGCCCTTGGACAGCAGCAGGGCGTAGTTCCAGCCGTAGCGGATCGATTCCTCGCTGGTGCCGGCGGTGCCCTGCACCACGAGACGCGAGGTGCCGCAGATGGCCGCCGCCAGGTGTTCGCTCACCCAGCTCTTTGCGGTGCCGGGCACGCCGAGCAGCAGCAGCGCCCGGTCGGTGGCCAGCGTGGCCACCGCCACCTCCATCAGCCGCCGGTCGCCGATGTACTTCGGGGTGATCGCCAAAGCGCCGGCCTCGCCGCCCATCAGGTAGGTGACGACGGCCTGGGGCGAGAGCCGCCAGTTCGGCGGTCTCGGCCGCGTGTCGGCGGCCTTCAGCGCTTCCAGCTCCTCGGCGAAGGCGTCCTCGGCCGAGCGGCGCAGCTGCGCGGAGGGGATCGCGGTCTGGCTCATGTCGGATCGAACTCCCGTCTCATGGCGGCGCGCAGGTCGAGGGTCTCGGCCATCGCGGTGATCTGCCGGCGCAGAGAGGCGTCGGCGTCGTCGGGCAGGCGGGCGGCGATCGCCGCGGCCGCGGCCGCTGCGTCCCGGTCGGCATGGCCGCGCTCGGCGATCTGCCGCGGCAGGCCGCCGCGGCGCAGGACGTCGCAACCGGCCACCGGCCCCCCTGCGACCGGGGCAAGCCAATCGAGCAGCGCGGCGGTGAAGGCCGGCGACCACGCCTCGGGGGCCTCGTCGAGCATCGTCGGGACGAGGTCGAGCGGTCCCGCGAGGGCGGCCGTCATCGCGCGCTCCCACTGATCGTCGGGCAGCGTGCCGACCACCGTGGCGAGCGCCCGCCGGGTGGCATCGGTGGCCGTCACGCCCGGGAGGCGGTGTGCGCAGGCGGTCGTCAGGACGTCGATCGTCGCTTGCGTCCAGGCCGGATCGCCCGCCCGGCGGATCGCTTCGGTGAGGCCGGCGAGCAGCGGCTCGTGCCATTCGCTCGCCAGGGCGCGTTCGATCCACAGGCGGGGAGGGTGGCCGGCGTAGCTCGAGAGCGGCGCCAGGGCGACGATCTCCCGCAGAAGCTGGGCGCGCGGGCCGCCGGTGCTGTGGACGGCATGGGGGCTCGGTGCGATGCCGTCGCGCGCCAGCTCCGGGGATTCCTCCGGCAGGGTGACGACGAGATCGTGCCTGGGGGCACGCAGCAACCGCTTCGTCTCCACGATCCGCAGGGCCGCGGCGGCTCGCCCGGCCATGCGGCCGATGAACCGGCTCCCGGGCGAGCGGCCCAGCAGGATCTGGGCCGCCGTGCGGACGCCGCTACCCCTGTCGTCGAGGCAGGCTTCGAGGAAGGGCTCGTCGGCCCCGGACAGGCCCTCGTCCAGCGCCCTGACCAAGGCCGCGCGCATGTCGGCCTTCTCCCCCTTGAAGGCCGTCTCCAGAGCCGTTCGGGCGCCGGCGGGGTCCTGCCGGCGCAGGGCCGTGAAGGCGGTGACCCGCGTTCCGGCGTCGCCCACCGTCCAGTCGTCGGCGGCGACGTCCGGTTCGTCCCGCCCGGAGCAGACCCGGTGCAGCCAGGCGAGCTCCGCGGCGGCGACCGGGTCGATCGTCGCGGAGCCGGTCGCACCGTCACGCCGCCGGTCGAGGACGCAGAGCAGTTCGGGCGGGGCGCGAAAGCCGCGCGCCGCGGCGAGCCGGCACCATTCCTCGATCCGCTCGGCGGGTCCGTTCTCCGCCATCAGCCCGGCGAGGCGGTCGGCCGCCGCCGTGGGGCAGGGCGGCCCGGCCGATTCGCGGGGCGGGAACGGCCGCAGGGCATCGCCTGTGAGGCCGCTGCCGGCGAGGTGGTAGGCCCCGTAGCCCCCGATCCCGGCCAGGAGGTCGGCGCCCGCATCCCCGGTGGCCGGGAGATCGAGCGGTCCACCCGCCGTCGCGCGCACCGGGGTACGCTCGGCCCCCATCAGCGTCGCCGCCAGGGTCGTGCGCCAGGGATCGCCAGGGGAAGGTCCCGCGGTCGGATGCGCCATCAGGCCGCCCGCCGCAGCAGCGGACGCGGGTCCTGCGCCGGCGCCACGTAGAGCCGCCCTTGCGCGACCAGGCCGAGCGGGCGCAGGCCGTAGCCGTCGTAGAGACCGAACAGGTCGATCGGCCGGCCGGCCGCCACCGCCACGAAGGAGCGGATGCGCGGGTCGTCGCGCAACGCCAGGCAGCCACCGGCATCGCCGACTCCGAACCGGGGCACGCCCGGTTCGGATGCGCTCAACAGCCCGAAGGACACGCCCGATAGCCGCATCGGCCACAGGTCGATCCAGGGCGTCACAGCCAGTGCCCCGGCCCAGGTGTCGAGGGCGTCCGTGATGCTGCCCGCTTCCGGCAGGCTCGCCGGTTGGACCGCGACCGAGCGTCCCTCGCGCAGGACCGCGCGCAGCTCGGGGGCGGCCGGATGAAAGGCGAGCGCCCCGGAAAACGCCTGCCCCGGCACCGGTGCCGGCGGCAGCGGCGAGCCCGGCGTGCCGTAGTCGAGCACCTGCGCCAGGCGCCCGCCGGTTCGCCCGGCGAGCCAGACCGAGCGGGCGACGAGCTTGTCCTCCTCCTCGATCTCGTGGGCGAGCACCGTCCAGGTGTCGGTCTCGTCGGGTCGGCGGGCGATCTCCTCGGCGCTCACGGGGAAGCCGATGGCGGCACGTACCGCCGCCTGCCGCCCCGGATCGAGGGCGTCGAGGCGATGGGCGGCGCGCAGGATCAGGCCGAGCCGGCCGACCGCCAGGGCGACGGCCTCGTTGCCGGATGCGGCGCCCTCGCGCGGGGCCGCCGCGAGCAGGCCCGGCAGTGCCCGCACCCGGCGGGCGAGACCGGGGGCCTGGGCATCCACGAGGCGCCCGGCCATCCGGTCGAAGAAGGCGTAGGGCTCGCCGCGCAGGCTCGCGGTGCCGCGCCGCATCAGGTCGCGCAGCCACAGGTCGAGCTCGGCCAGTCCCGAGGCGACCTTGTCCTCGCGCGCCCGGCGGCGGCGGGCCTGTGCCGCCTCGTCGACCGGTCTTGCGGGCGCATCGGCCGCGGGTGCCGCTGCGCGGGCGGCCCGCCCCGTCGTCCAGGCGCCGACCCAATCGGGGGGCGCCGCCTTGGGAAACGCTTCCGGCCCGGCGGCATGCGCGAGCATCAGCCCGAGGCCGTGCTTGCAGGGGAACTTGCGGCTGGGGCAGGTGCATTTCGAGGCCGGCCCTGACAGGTCCGCCACCGTCCGATAGGGGCTGGCACCGCTGCCCTTGATCTCGCCCCAGACCACGTCCCCGGCCCGCGCGAGGCCGCTCCATCTGCCGGACCTAGCCTGCTCCTGCCCGGCCTTCCGGCTCGGCGCGTCGGGCGCGAGGTCGAGGATCTGGGCGGGGGTGAGGCTCATGGGGCGCCCGGTTCGTCGCATCGGCCGGACGACAGACTAGCGGCGACAGGACGACGAGGAAAAGCCCAAAACCGCTTGGGCAATTGCAAGCAACGGATCGAGACCTCTGCGGCTATAGCCGGCGTCGACCCGGCTCTTCTCTCGATGGGACGGTGCAGCCGCGACGGCGACACCGCCGCACGGGAGGTGCGCCCCACATCGTCAGGGTCGAGCACGGCTCCTGTCTCCAGCGCGGCGACGACACCGGAGCGCCGGCTCGGGAACCGGTTGCATCGCACGCGCTTGTCCAGGCTAGGCAACCCGTGATCTCGTAGGAGGCGACCTTGATCAAGCGATTGGCTCTGGCGGGCATGGCCTGGATCGCGGTCGGGACCTGGGCCGAAGCGCGCCGGGAGGTCCGCCAGGCGGACAGCCCCGCCATGGTCGCCGGCATCGAGGCGGATCTCGCCGGGCGCCACTGCACCGGCGTCAAGATCGACCCCGAACACTTCCGGAGCTTCGCCCGCCAACATGGGCTGAGCCACGAGGACTTCTTCATGAAGAAGCGGTCCGCGCGCCTCAAGGCCGAGGTCGCCCGCACGACCGAGGCTCTGGCGACGGAGCCGGCCTCCACATGCGAGCGGCTCTGGGCGGACTACGGTGACGCCGGCCGGAAGGTGCCGCTGCTGAGGCACGTCGCCCCCGCCAAGGGCGCGTGAGAGAAAACGGTGCGTGCGGCACGCCGATTGGCGCCGGGAGGCCCGCGTTGACTTCGCCGGCCAAGAATCCTTAACTCCATACGATCGACACGGCGAAGAACCGGAGGGATCATGGGGTCATTACGCGTCACGGGCCATGGCCTCGACCTCGGCGAGGCCCTGCGAGGGCGCGTCGAGGACCGGATGGCCGCAACGCTCGGCAAGTTCCTCGATCCCGCGATGAACGCCAGCGCCAACGGGCACGTGACCCTGCGGCGGGACGGGACCGCCTATCGGACGGACTGCGTCATCCACCTCGTCACCGGCCTGACGCTAGAAGTCGCCGGCAGCGCCCACGACCCACACGCCAGCTTCGAGCAGGCGGCCGACAAGCTCGACAAACGCCTTCGCCGCTACAAGAACCGGCTCAAGGACCATGGCGCCGCCCTCCACGACGGGGCCGCCGTCGAAGCGGCCTATGCCGTGATCGCGGCGCCCGACGACGACGACGATTACGACGACGAGATCCCGGATGGCGACGCCCATCCGCCGGTGGTGGCCGAGAGCACCAAGACCCTCCAGCGCCATTCGGTGAGCGAGGCGGTCACCGCTCTCGACATGACGGGGGCGCCGGTGATCGTTTTCGTTCACGCTGGTACGGGGCGCCTCAACGTCGTATACCGCCGCAGCGATGGCGCGATCGGCTGGATCGACCCGCCCGAGGCCGCCGCCTGAGCGGCGCCGGCGCCGGGGACGTTTCGGGGAGGCGGGTCATGAGGCCGTAGGGGTGGGCGCCGCCTGCTCGTCTGCGGTCTTTCAATTCACGTGCGGTGTCCTGCGGGGCGTCGCCGACGGGGCGATGGTCCTCCATGCCAGTGCTGGAATTCCTCAGTCCGGATTCCGTCGTGCCCTCGCTGCGTGCGCGTGCCAAGAAGCAGATCCTGCAGGAACTGAGCGCGCATGCCGTGCGCCGGCTTCCGGCCCTGGACGAGCAGGCAGTCTACGACACCCTGCAGCAGCGCGAGCGCCTGGGCTCCACCGGCATCGGCGACGGTGTCGCCATTCCGCACGGCAAGCTGCCGGGGCTCGACCGGCTGTTCGGTCTGGTCGCCCGCCTGGAAAAGCCTGTGGACTTCGAGGCCCTGGACGGCCAGCCGGTGGATATCGCCTTTCTGCTCCTCGCGCCTGAGGGGGCGGGGGCCGACCACCTCAAGGCGCTGGCCCAGGTGGCGCGGGTCCTGCGCGAGCCGGGCATCCTCGACCGTATCCGCGCGGCGCGGGACGCCACCGCCCTCTATGCGCTTTTGACCCACACCTCCGCCTCGCAGGCGGCGTGATGACGGGATTGGCCAGAGCGATGGCGATCGGCTGCCTCGTGGCCCTGCCGTCGTCCGTCTCGGTCGCCCAGGCGCAGGCCGACACTGCCTGCGCTCGCGACGTCCTCGTGGCGACCTCGATGCAGCGCCAGGCCCTCGAACAGCTCGAACAGGCGGGCGGCGACGATGCCGACCGATGCCGGGTCTGGCGGCGCCACGTGGAAACCATGCGGCGCACGGCCAGCGTCTACGGGCGCTGCCTGTCGGGAGCCGAACGCGGCGCCCGCCTCGCCGAGGTCCAGGGCTCCGAGAAGGAGTTTTCGGGGTTGATCAGGACCCGCTGCCGCTAGAGCCTCGCCGATCCGGCGTCTACGCCGTCGGGATCAGCGCCAGGACGATGCGGGCGGCGCTGCGACTCGGGATGTCGTCGTGCGCGAGGCGCATCAGGCCGTCGATCCGGTCGAGCGACGCGATCTGGGCGTCGCGCTCGGCGCCTCCCGTGACCAGCGGCGCCAGGGCGGTGGCGAGGCGCCCGGCGGTGCAATCGGCCTGCACGAACTCCGGCATCGCGTTCTCCCCGAGGATGAGGTTGGGGAGCACGATGGTCGGCACCTGGATGAGGCGGCGCGCCACCGTCTCCTCGATCCGCGAGACCTTGTAGGCCACCACCATCGGGACGCCGGCGAGCGCCAGTTCGAGGGTGACGGTGCCCGAGGCGGCGAGCGCCGCCCGGGCCCGGCGGAAGGCGGCGTATTTCGCGGCCTCGCCGTGGACGAGCCGGACCGGCACCGTCCAGGCGAGTGCCAGCCGCTCGATCATGGCGCGGTGCCGGGACACCGCCGGCAGCACCGCCTCGACCGGGCCGATCCGCCGCGCGAGATCCGCCAGCGTCGCCCCGAACACCGGCATCAGCCGCTCGATCTCGGAGCGGCGGGAGCCGGGCAGGACGACGATCGTCGGCGGGTCGGCGGCGCGCAGCCGCGCCTCGTCGGGACCGGGACGCAATTCCGACAGGCGCTCGATCAACGGGTGCCCGACGTAGGTGCAGGCCGGGCCGCCCAGGCGCCGATGCGCCTCCGGCTCGAAGGGCAGGAGGGCGAGGACATGGTCGATGAACGGCCGCATCCTGGCCGCGCGCCACGGCCGCCAGGCCCAGACGCTGGGGGAGACGTAGTCGACGATCGGCAACCCCGGCATCCGCTTGCGCACCCGCGAGGCCACCGCATGGGTGAAGCCCGGGCTGTCGATGATGACGAGGATGTCGGGCCGGGCCTCGACGACGTCGCGCACCGTCTGGCGGATGCGGCGCAGGAGCGTGCGCAGGCGCGCGGCCACCGGCAGGTAGCCCATGACCGCCACGTCGTCGATCGGGAACAGGGACGCGAACCCCTGGCCGATCATCGCCTCGCCGCCGACGCCGCCGAAGACGAGCGGATGCTCGGAGAGATCGGACAGGCCGCGCATCAGCTTGGCGCCGAGCTGGTCGCCGGAATCCTCGCCGGCCACCAGCCAGATCTTTCGGGGGGCGGCGCTCACCCGTCGATCCTCAGCCCGACCACGAACAGGCCGGCTCGGTCCGCGGCGGCGACGGTGGCCGCCCGGTCGATGATCAGGGTCAGGCCGGCCTGGATCGCGAGGCCGGCGCAACCCGCGGCCGCCGCGTTGGCCACCGTGCGTGGCCCGATCGCGGGCAGGTCGACCCGCAGGTCCTGTCCCTCCTTGGCGAGCTTGACGAGGACGGTGCCGGGCTGCGCCCGCCCCAGCCCGAACGGCCTCCGCCCCAGCGCCCGGGCGCGGGCGAGCATCCGGTCGGTCCCTTCCGGGCCTTCGACGGCCACCGCCCGCAGGGCCGCGACCACCGCCGCCTGCCCGACGTCGTAGGGCGACAGCGCGCCGAGCAGGGCCCGGCCGGTGGCGATCGACAGGGCGGCCGCCTCGTCGGGGGCATGGCGGCCGAGCTGCCCCTCCGGGCTCAGGAGGTCTGGCGCCACGTCGTGGACGCCGACGACGCTGTGGCCGCGCTCCTCCAGCAGGGACAGGGCGCCGCGCAGCAGGCGGTCGTCGCCGCCGTTGGCCATGGCCCGCAGGACTTCACGGTTGCGCAGGGCCGCGGCGGCGTTGAGGATCGCGGCGGGGCTCGGCCGGGAGACGCCGCCGGCCGGCACGACACTCGCGGGGCCCCAGGCATCGAGGATCTTGAGGATGCCGGCGACGTCGAGGAGGTCGACGCTGGCCTTGGCCCGCGCCCGCATCGGGCCCTCGGCGAATCCCCGGATGGCGAGGACGCGAAACGGGCGCCCGGACCGCTCCAGGGAGGCCGCCACCAGTTCTGGCAGGCGCCCGGCGCCGGCCACCAGCACCAGGGGGCGTTCGGGGGCCGGGGGCGCGGCCGGCGCGGGCGCCACGGCCGATGCGGACAGGCTCATCGTCCGGCCCGGCCCGTCACGCCGCGCCCGGGGTTCCGCGCGGGGTGCACAGCGAGCGTTTTCCGCCCGCGCGGATGAAGGCGATGATGTCGGCCACCGCCGCATGCGGTTCGAACTCCGCCGCCACGTCCTCGAGCCGCTCCATCAGCGTGCCCTCCGGCGCGAACAGCAGGCGATAGGCCCGGCGCAGGGTGTGGATGTCCTCGCGCGAAAAGCCGCGCCGCTGCAGGCCGATGATGTTGAGGCCGGAGAGATAGGCGCGGTTGCCCAGCGCCATGCCGTAGGGGATGCAGTCGTTCTCCAGGCCGGAGAGGCCGCCGACGAAGGCGTGGGCGCCGACGCGGGCGAACTGGATGATGGCCGCGCCGCCGCCGAGGATGGCGTAGTCGCCCACGGTGCAATGGCCGGCCAGCATGACGTTGTTGGAGAAGACGACGCCGTCGCCGACCCGGCAATCGTGCCCGACGTGGGAATTGGCGAGGAAGGCGCAGCGGTCGCCCACCACCGTTTCCAGGCCGCCGCCCTCGGTGCCCGGATTCATGGTCACGCCTTCGCGGATCATGCAGTCGGCGCCGATGGTGAGCGTCGAGGCCTCGCCGCGGAACTTGAGGTCCTGCGGCGGGTGGCCGATCGAGGCGAAGGGATAGATCGTCGTCCGGGCGCCGACGCTGGTGCGGCCGGCCACGACCACGTGGCTCACGAGTTCGCACCCGTCGGCCAGGGAGACCTGCGGGCCGACGTGGCAGAACGGCCCGATCCGCACGCCCTCGCCGAGCCGTGCCCCGTCCTCGACGACCGCGCTCGGATGGATCGCGGCGCTCACTCGGTCACCAGCATGGCGCCGATTTCGGCCTGGGCCACCAGCGTGTCGCCGACCCGCGCTTCGCCGCGGAACCACCACATCGTCTTGCGCTGGCTGATCTTGGTCATGTGGTAGCGCACCGTGTCGCCCGGGACGACGGGCTTACGGAACTTGCACTTGTCGATGGTCATGAAGAAGACCTGCTTGGTGCGGACTTCCTCGGACATGATGTGGCGGCAGCAGATCGCGCCGGCGGTCTGGGCCATGCCCTCGATCAGGAGCACGCCGGGGAAGACCGGCAGGCCCGGGAAATGCCCCGTGAACTGCGGCTCGTTGATCGTCACGTTCTTGATGCCGATGCAGGACTTGTCGCCGTCGATCTCGACGATCCGGTCGATCATCAGGAAGGGATAGCGATGGGGCAGGAGTTCGAGCACCTTCTGGATGTCGGCCGAGGCGAGTTCCTGCCCGGCATCGCGTCCGCCGGACTCTCGCGGCATCTCGTTCATGGAATCCTACACCCCAAACTTCGCGCGTGCCGGCGCCTCCGAACGCCCGCTGCCCGCCTCGATCGATGGCCGTGGATCGGCCCGCGCCTCAGGATCGGCACGGGCGCTTCACGGCGAGCGGCCCTCTTGTGAAGAAATCGGGGCCAATGCAAGGCCGGATCGCAGATGCACGGTCCGGCGACCCGAAGCCGAGCCTCAGCTTCCCTGCGCCGGGGGGGTGCCGCCGGTCCCGGCCGGGCCGTCGCCGTCGCGACCCGTCCGTTCGGCGAGCCGGGCCAGGGTCGTCAGTTCGCGGAACCAGGCGCGCACGGGCTTGGCCGGGGTGCCGCCCCAGCGGCTGCCGGGGGGCACGTCGCGGTTGACGTTCGACGAGCCGGCGATCTGCGCGCCCATGCCGATGCGGATGTGGCCGACGACGCCGACCTGGCCGCCGAGGACGACGTAATCCTCCAGGGTCGTCGACCCCGAGATGCCGACGCCCGAGACGATGACGCAGTGGCGCCCGATGACGACGTTGTGCGCGATCTGCACGAGGTTGTCGATCTTGGTGCCCTCGCCGATCACCGTGTCGCGGCTGGCGCCGCGGTCGACGGTGGTGTTGGCGCCGATCTCGACATCGTCTTGGATGATGACCCGGCCGATCTGCGGCACCTTGAGATGGCCGCCCGGGCCCATGGCGAAGCCGAACCCGTCCTGCCCGATCCGCGCGCCCGGGTGGACGATGACCCGGTTGCCGAGGAGCGCGTGCGTGAGGGTGGCTCCCGCACCGACGGCGCAATCGCGACCGATCCGGACCTCCGGCCCGATCACCGCGCCCGGGCCGATCACGGTGCCCGACCCGAGGTCGGCCCCCGGGCCGATCACCGCGCCGGGATCGACCCTAACGCCGGCCTCGAGGCGCGCGTCCGGGTGGACGTGAGCCCCCGGCGAGACCCCGGCGGAACCGAACAGCGAACCCGGCCGCATGGCGTCGGGATGGAACAGCGCCAGGATGCCGGCATAGGCCCGATAGGGATCCGGCAGGACCAGCGCCGCCGTCGCGGCCGGCACGCGCGCCGAGAAGCGGCGGGAGACGAGGCAGAGGCCGGCCCGCGTCGCGGCCAGCGCGTCGATGTAGCGGGCGTTGTCCATATAGGCGACGTCGCCGGGGCCGGCCGATTCGAGCGGCGCGGCGCCGGTGAAGGCGGCCTCGGCATCGGCTCCATCGGGCACGCCGACGCCACAAGCCCCGGCGATGGCGCCGAGGCTCAGGGTGGTGCGGGTTCTGAAGAAGATCGGATCGGTCATGCCACGAATGGCTCCGCCCCCCGGTGGGGAGGGCGGAGCCCGTCGCTCAGAACCGGGAGCCGCCCGAGAAGCGGAAGGCCTGGAGCTGGTCCTTGCCGACCCGGCCGTAGAAGGTTCCGTCGGGACCGAACACCTTCTGGCCCTCGTCCTTCGACAGGGCGTAGGCGTAGTCGAAGCGGATCGGTCCGAGCGGCGAGTTCCACAGGATGGAGGCGCCGATCGAGGAGCGGATCACGGCCTTGTCGCGGACGTTCACGCACTCGGGTTCGACGGCGATGGCGTTGGGGCCGACCGACGAGTAGTTGCAGCCGCCGCCCGGCGCGATGCCGTTGATGAAGGCGTCGCCGTTCACGTTGAACTGCGAGCGGCCGTTGTAGCCGAACAGCGTACCGGCATCGGCGAAGACCGCGCCCTTCAGGCCGAGATCGCGGGGGATGCCCCAGATCGGGAACTGAACCTCGACGGTGCCACCGACGTAGGTGGTGCCGCCGACCGCGTTCGAGCGGCTGTCGGCGATGCCGACGTCACGCGGGCCGATGCCGTTGGGCGCGAAGCCGCGGACCAGCGACGGTCCGAGGAAGAACTGGTCGGTGATGCGCAGCGGCTCGTCGTTGAGCGCCGAGATGTGGCCGCCCTGGAACCGCACGAAGCCGACCACGTCCTCGTAGAGCTCCTTGTAGTACCGGGCGTCGCCGGTCACGCGGAAGAACTTCGAGTCGCCGCCGAGACCCGCCACGTCGGGCTTCAACTCGGCATAGAGGCCGTTGCGCGGGAGCTGGAGGCTGTCGAGGGTGGAGTAGGCGAGGGTCACGCCGGCCAGTGAGGTGAGGGTGTTGCCCTGCGAGCCCTTGAGGGCGATCGACGCTTCGCCGTCGAAGGCACAGGCCGGGTAGGCGGAGAGGCCGCTCACGCTGCGCCCGCCGACGCTCTGGCTGAACGTGTTGGGCCCGTAGGTCTGCGTATAGCCGGGGATCGGATTCGAGCAGTCGTTGTAGGGACGACGGATCGTGTTCGGGACCTTCAGCTCGGTATTGTAGAGCGAGTAGCGCAGGGTCACGCCGAACTCTTCCGTGATCGGCAGGCCGACGCGGAGCTGACCGCCGTAGACGGTGGTCTCGTAGCGCGAGTAACGGGTCTGGTCGCTGTACTTGTAGAAGGCGTCGAAACCTGCGGCGAGACGGTACCCCATGAAGTAGGGCTCGGTGAACGAGAAGTCGACGCCGCGGGAGTACTGGCCGGCGGTGCCGGCGACGCGGACGTACTGGCCACGGCCGAGGAAGTTCGACTCGGAGACCGAGACCTCGGCGATGATGCCGTCCTGGGTCGAGTAGCCACCAGCCACCGAGAACGAACCCGTGGGCTGATCCTCGACGTCGATGTTGATGATCACGCGGTCGGCCGACGTGCCCGGCTCGTTCGAGAAGCGGACCTTCTTGAAGAACCCGAGGCCGTTCAGGCGGCGCTCGGCCCGGTCGGTGAGGACGCGGTTGTAGGCATCGCCCTCGGTGATATCGAGCTCGCGACGGATGACGTAGTCGCGGGTGCGGGTGTTGCCGCGGATGTTGATGCGCTCGACGTAGACGCGCGGGCCGTCCTCGACCACGAAGCCGAGGGAGACGGTCTGGGTGGCGCGGTCGCGCTGGCCGGTGGGGCGCACCTGGGCGAAGGGGTAGCCCTGGCGGGCGACCTGGTTGGTCACGCCGGTGAGGGTCTTCTCCACGTCCTCGGCGTTGTAGACGTCGCCGACGGCGGTACGGACCTCGCCGTCGAGCACCTGGGTGTCGACACCGGCCAGGCGCGAGTCGATGGCCACGGCGCCGACGCGGTACTGCGCGCCCTCTTCCACGGTGACGGTGATCGCCCAGCCGGCATCCTCGCCTTCCACGTAGCGGGAGTCGGCGTTCACGATCCGGAAGTCGGCGTAGCCGTTCTTGAGATAGTAGCGACGGACCATGTCGAGGTCGTTGGTGATCCGGTCGGGATCGTAGACGTCGGAGGTCTTGATGAAGCTCAGGAAGTTCATCTCGGAGGAGGACATCAGCTCCTTGAGCTTGCCTTCCGAATACGCCTCGTTGCCGACGAACTTGATCGACTTGATGCCGGTCTTGTCGCCCTCGTCGATGACGTAGATCACGTCGATGCGGCCGTTGGGCAGGTCGACGGTGCGGTAGCTGACCTTGGCGCTGCCGCGCCCGGCGCGGCGGTAGACCTCGCGAATGCGCTGCAGGTCGGCCTCGACCACGGCCTTGTTGAAGCCGCTGCGGCCCTTGGCTTCGACCTGGCCCTCGAGGGTGGCCTTCTCGACCTTCTTGTTGCCCTCGAACACGACGCGGTTGACGACGTTGTTCTCGCGGACGCTCACCACCGTGCCGGCGCCGCTGCGCGACACCTTCACGTCGGAGAACAGGCCGGTGGCGAGCAGGTTGCGGCGGGCCTCTTCGGGGGAGCCCGATGCGGTGCCCGTCACGTAGGAGCGGATCGTGTCCGAATCGACGCGCTGGTTGCCCTGAACGACGATCTGCTGCGCCTGAGCGGGACCGACCAGGACCAGCCCGGCTGCCGCGGTGGCGACAAGGACGATGGCCTGTTCGGCCGACTTGCGCCGGCGCTTCGTCGTCATCGACATCATGTAAAAGCCCGTCTCTTTTATTATCAGCACGGGCTCTCACCCGCAGACGAGCGACCGTTTACCGGCCGTCCCGACACCTGGTCTCTAGCCCAGCTTCTACCGAGTTTCGGAAGCGAAGCAAACGCTCGGGTCCCCCGGCTCCTGGGGATTTTGGGGGGACGTGGCCTTCCGGTCACTTAACGGTTCCCGACGACCCGGAATCAGGGTGTACGGACCGTAAAGAGGCCCGCCACCCCCCGGCGGGAGGATGGCGGGCCTCGGGCTTTTTCAGGGCTCGGGCGGGTTTTCGCGACGACTGGTTTTCGCGACGACTCAGGTGGCGCGCGTCCAGGAGGCCGCGAGGTTGAGGATGTCGTTCCAACCCGCGAACAGCATCAGCATCAGGACGAGGGCGAGACCGATGCGAAAGCCGATCTCCTGGGTCTTCTCGCTCAAGGGGCGGCCGCGCACCGCCTCGTAGGCGTAGAACATCAGGTGGCCGCCATCGAGCATCGGCACCGGGAACAGGTTGAGGAGACCGATCGAGACCGACAGCAGCGCCACCAGGCTGATGAGGCCGCCGACGCCCCCGACCTTGGCGACCTCGCCGGAAACGCGGGCGATGCCGATGGGGCCGGAGAGCTGGTCCGGGGATTCGCGGCCCGTCACGAGCTTGCCGAGGTAGTCCATGGTGCGGTCGACCACGAAGTAGGTCTCGTAGACGCCCAGGGACAGCGACTGCAGGGCGCCGTACTGCACCAGTCTCGCCTCGGTGCCCTTGGGGCCCTGGAGGCCGAGGCGGCCGAAGCGGTGCTGTCCGAAGGGCGTGCGCTCCTGGACGACATCGGGGATCGCGACGAGGTCGGTGGGGACGCCCGCCCGTTCCACCACGATCTTCAGCGAACTGCCGGCGCTGCCGGTCACGGTGCGCTGCATGTCGGTGAAGCTGCCCACCGGGGCGCCGTCGATGGAGCGGATGACGTCGCCGGGCTGGAAGCCGGCACGCTCGGCGGCGCTTCCGGCGATCACCGCCTCGACCCGCGCCGGCGTCTCGTAGCGGCCGCCGAAGTAGATCGCGCCGGCGAAGACCAGGATGGCGAGGATGAAGTTGGCCACGGGCCCCGCCACCACGATCGCCGCCCGCTTGGCCACCGGCTGCGTCGGGAAGCTGGTGGCCCGCTCCTGCGGGCTCATCTGCGCCACGCCCTGCGCGTCCGGCACGCTGGCGCCGTTCATGTCGCCGTGGAACTTGACGTAGCCGCCGAGCGGGATGGCGCAGAGCTTCCAGCGGGTGCCGTGCTTGTCGTTGAAGCCGACGAGCTCCGGCCCGAAGCCGATCGAAAAGGCATGGACGCCGACGCCGCACCAGCGCCCGACCAGGAAGTGCCCCATTTCGTGGACGAAGACCACGATGGTCAGGACGATGAGAAAGGGGATGACGGCGCCGAAGAACCCGCTCGCGGTTCCGCCCATGGCGCTGAGGAATTCCATCGGTCCGTCCTTGATGCCGGTCTCTCGACCGATTGTTCAGACCCTAAGCCGGTCCGGGTCGGCAGGGCAACGCGTCGCCCGCTCGGGTCTTCGATCCGCCCCAGGGCCCGGTCGTACGACCGCTGCACGCTTGTCGACCCTGTCTAGCAGATCGTGTCTTGCGGCCGCCAACGCAATTCGGTGCGACGGCACGCCCATGTCGCATCATGGTGACCGGGCCGCGGCCCTTCACGCCGCGAGCGCCTGCGCGCTCCAGGCCCGCGCATGCGCATCGATGGCCAGGGCCTCGTCGACGTTCGCGGGAGCCGTGCGGTAGGTGGGCGCGAAATGCGCGCAGGTCCGCTCGACGAGCTCGGCGATGCCGTAGAACGGGATGGCGCCGCGGATGAAGGCCGCGACCGCGATCTCGTTGGCCGCGTTCATCACGGTGGGGGCCGCGCCACCCTCGGCCAGTGCCGCCCGGGCGATGCGCAGGCACGGGAACCGCTCCTCGTCCGCCGCCTCGAAGGTGAGGCTGCCCGCCGCCACGAGGTCGAGGGGCCGGCCGCGTTCGATCGTCAGGCGGTCGCCGAGGCCCAGGCAGTGGGCGATCGGCACGCGCATGTCGGGCATGGCCAGCCCCGCCGTGACGGCGCCGTCGCGCCAGTGGATCAGCCCGTGGACGATGGACTGCGGGTGCACGATCACGTCGAGGCGTCCGGGCTCGATGGAAAACAGGTGGTGCGCCTCGATCAGCTCCAGCCCCTTGTTCATGAGGGAGGCGGAATCGATGTTGATCTTCATGCCCATCGACCAGGTCGGGTGGGCGGCGGCCTCCGTCGGCGAGGCGGCGGCGATCCGCTCGCGAGCCCAGGTCCGGAACGGGCCGCCCGAGGCGGTGATCGTCATCTTGGCGACGTCCGAGACACGGCCGTCGCCCAGCGCCTGGGCCAGGGCGTTGTGCTCGGAATCCACCGGCAGCAGCCGGGCCTTGTAGCGGGCGGCATCGCGCATGAAGGCGTCGCCGGCGCACACGAGGCTCTCCTTGTTGGCCAGCGCCACCGTGCGCCCGAGACGCAGCGCCGCATGGGTCGGGCGCAGGCCGGCGGCCCCGCTGACCGCCGCGACCACGATGTCGGCCTCGCGGGCGACCGCCTCCATCACCGCCGATTCCCCGGCGCCGTGGGCGATGCCGGACCCGGCCAGGGCCTCGCGCAGGGCGGGTCCGGCGGCCTCGTCGGCCAGGGCCACGAATGCGGGCCTCATCTCCCGCGCCAGCGCCGCCAGGGAGGCGGCGTCGCGCCCGCCGACCAGGGCGCCGACGCGGAAGCGGCCGGGGTGCTGGCGCATGAGATCGGTGGTGGAGCGGCCGATGGAGCCCGTGGCGCCCAGGACGGTGACGGTGAGACTCACGCGAACGATTCCTTCAGGCGGCCGCCAGGCGGCGCAGGACGAGATAGAAGCCGACGAGGACGGCCACGGCGAAGAAGCCGTCGAGGCGATCCATGACGCCGCCGTGACCGGGGATGGAGCGGCCGGAATCCTTGACGCCCCACCGCCGCTTCAGCGCGGATTCGGCGAGATCCCCGCTCTGGCTGCAGATCGAGGCGGCGGCGCTGGCCAGCGCCACGATGCCCAGCGAGGCGGAGGCGGCGCCGCTCCAGCCCTGCGCGCGCGCGGCCATGACCAGGCCGGCGCCGGCCAGCGTGCCGGCGGCGAGGCCGCCGAGCGCGCCCGACCAGGTCTTGTTCGGGCTCACCCGCGGCATCAGCTTCGGGCCGCCGAGCATGCGGCCGGTGACGTAGGCGACGATGTCGGTGGACCACACCACCGCGAACATCCAGGCGGGACCGACGATGCCGATGGCGGGATCGTCGCGCAGCGCCGTGGGGACGAGGGCGATCACGGCGCCGCCGCCGAGGCCGAGGAGGGCGCGAACCCGAGTGGCGCTGTCGCGGGCGACGATCAGGAGGACGAGGCCCGCACCGGCGAGCACCATGGCGATCGTCGCCGGCGACGTGCCGACCCGCGCGCAGACCACCGCGCCGACGAGGGCCGCGGCCGTCACCGCGACGAGGGGCCGGGTCGGGGAGAGTTGCGTCATCGCGATCCATTCGCCCGTGGCGATGACCGCCGCGACGAGCCAGATCACGGCGAAGGGCCATTCGCCGACGACGAGGCCCGCCACGACCGCGACGGCCATCACCAGCCCCGAGATCGCGCGAAGCCGGAACTCGCGCCCGCCGAGGCGGTCGCGCCGGCGCACGGCCGCGGGTGCCGGGCCGCCCGTGCCCGCCATCAGCCGGCCTTGTCGCTCAAGCCGCCGAAGCGGCGGTCGCGGCGGTTATACTCGTCGATGGCCGCGCGGAAGGCGTCGTGGTCGAAGTCCGGCCAGAACTCCGGCACCATCACGTATTCGGCATAGGCCGTCTGCCACGTCAGGAAGTTCGACAGGCGCTGCTCGCCGGAGGTGCGGATGACGAGGTCCGGATCGGGGATGCCTGTGGTGTCGAGGGCGGCGGTGATGGTGTCCATCCCGATCTCGCCCGGGCTCATGCGGCCCTCGAGGACCGCCTGCGCCAGCTGCCGCATCGCTCGCAGGATCTCCTGGCGGCCGCCGTAGTTGAAGGCCACCACTAGGGTCAGGCCGGTGTTGTGCCGGGTCCGCTCCTCGGCTTCGACGAGCAGGCCGGCGATGTCGGGGGTGAGGCTCTCGCGGTCGCCGATGATGCGCACGCGCACCCCGCTGGCATGGAGATCCGCGAGGTCGCGGCGCACGAACAGCTTGAGGAGCCCCATCAGGTCGGCGACCTCGGCGGGCGGGCGACGCCAGTTCTCCGAGGAGAAGCCGTAGATCGTGAGGTAGCTCACCCCGAGTTCGATCGCCGAACGGACGGCCCGGCGGACCGCCTCGACGCCGCGGCGATGGCCCTCGACGCGGGGCAACCCGCGCCGGGCGGCCCAGCGGCCGTTCCCGTCCATGATGATCGCAACATGGGCGGGCACGGCCGGGCGCTCACGCGCGGCGGCCCCGGGCGAGGGCGTCGCGGCCTCGATCCGCGACGAATCCGGTCCCGTACCGGTGCAAGCCATCACCTCGGCGTCGGACGTCATCCCTGCCTTGATCCGACGCGCGCGCGTTAGGCGATCCACCGCGTCTCTCCCTCACCGTCCCTGGACCGGTCGACCACGCGGCCCCGTCGTGCCGGGGCCCTCCGACGCCCGCCGGACCGGCCCCCATCGTTCTCGCCGATCCCCCGGCGTCGAGCCGGCGAGACCACGCCCGTCGCGCGTCCGGCGGCAGGCCCCCATGCGGAAGGCCCTAGACCTGCATGATTTCCTTTTCCTTGGACGCCAGCACGCCGTCGATCTCGGCGATGTGCTGGTCGGTGACCTTCTGCACCTCGGCGGCCTGACGCTTCTCGTCGTCCTCGCTGATGGCGCCGTCCTTCTCGAGCTTCTTGAGGTGGTCGAGGCCGTCGCGGCGCACGTGGCGCACGGCGACCCGGCTCTCCTCGGTGTACTTGTGGGCGACCTTGACCATCTCCTTGCGGCGCTGCTCGTTCATCTCGGGGATGCGCAGGCGGATGGTCTGGCCCTCGGTCTGCGGGTTGAGGCCGAGGTCGGATTCGCGGATCGCCTTCTCGACGGCGCTGACCATGCCGCGGTCCCATACTGAGATGCTGAGGAGGCGCGGCTCGGGCACGCTCACCGTGGCGACCTGGGACATCGGCATCGCGGCGCCGTAGGCGTCGACGGTGATCGGATCGAGGATGCTGGGGGTGGCGCGGCCGGTGCGCAGGGAGCCGAGATCGCCCTTCAGCGAGGCGACGGCGCCCTGCATGCGGCGCTTGATATCGTTCAGATCGAAGTCCGGAATGGCCATGCGTGAAGAGTCCCGACGCGAACAGGGGAGGAAAGCCAGGCCGCTGGGCCGGTTCGTGGGCTTCCATGAACCAAAATCCGGGCGCTCGCAAATGACTTGGCCGCCGGCCCGCACCCCCGCGTCCGGCCGGTTACGCCGTGGGGCGCCGCGCGGGCTCGCGGGCGGCGCCGGCGAGCGGCGTCGATTTCTGGACGTAGTGGGTGCCGTCGAGGTGGGACACCGCGCGCAGGAGGCCGACGGCACCGCGGGCGGTCATCGGCGGCGGATCGAGTTTCGCCTGGGTGCCGTGCAGGAGGTAGAGCGCGTCGAGCGCCGGGGTGTGGCCGGCAAAACCGACCGTCCAGCCCTCGAAGTCACGGCGATCGATCGCACCGGCGAACAACAGCACCATGCCGCTCTGGCGGTCGTCCTCGGCCAGGCGCCAGAGCTGCTCGGAGATCGCCGCCCGGTCGCCCTCCATCGCCTGCAGGAAGTACGCCTCGTTGAAGATCAGGGTGCCGGTGATGCCGGTGGTGTGGTCGTAGCGGCTGCACGAGGCCAGGATGTCCCGCACCATGTCGCGCATGGACCCACCGGTCATGGCGACCCGGTTGTGGCTGTAGAAGACGATCTGGGCCAGGCACATCGCTGCGGCGTCTCGGGCCCGGCGCGCTGCTTGCGGCCCGGGGCACGCGAGCCAACCTCACGAAGCTGAAGAATTCGTCTCTTCGGTGCGTGCCGGTCAGGGAACGACGTGCGTGCTCGGCGCGGCCCCCGTCAGGATCGCCCGGATCGAACTCGGCGCATGCACCGAGCCGACGACGATGGAGAGGCGGCTCTCGCGCGCCAGGGCGAAGGCGGCGGTATCCATGATCTTGAGGTCGCGCCGGATCGCCTCGTCGTGGGTCAGGCGGTCGTAGCGCACGGCGTCGGGGTCGGTCTTGGGATCGGCAGAATAGACCCCGTCGACCTGCGTCGCCTTGAGCACCGCCTCGCAGCGCAGCTCCGCCGCGCGCAGCACCGCCGCGGTGTCGGTGGTGAAATACGGGTTGCCGGTGCCGCCGGCGAGGACCACGACCTGGCCCTTGTCGAGGTGGTGCAGGGCCGGCTGGCGCGCGAAGGTCTCGCAGATCGTGGGCATCGACACCGCCGACATGGTGCGGGCGGTGACGCCGGCCGCGTTCAGGGCGGTCTCCAGGGCCAGCGAGTTCATCACCGTGGCGATCATGCCCAGCGAATCGCCGGTGGCCCGGTCGATCCAGCCGGCGGAGGAAATCCGCGCCCCGCGGATCATGTTGCCGCCCCCCACCACGAGCGCGACCTGGACCCCGGTCTCGAGGGTACGGGCGATGTCCGCGGCCAGGCTGGCCAGGGTCGGCGGATGCAGCCAGTAGCCGTCGGGAGCGGCCAGGGCCTCGCCGGACAGTTTTACGAGCACGCGGCGGAAGGACGTCGTCTCGGGCATCACCCAACCTCTTCCGTCGCCGGACCGCGTCGCCGGTCCGGCCGTCGCCCGTGCACATACGTGACCCGACGCCGTGGCGTCGAGGGCCGGGCCGCACCATTAGCGGGAATGACGGGCACGGGACCGGACGTCGTGGCGCCCCGATGTCATGGCGCCCCGAAGTCATGGCGCCGGGTTGCGCAGGCACGCCCACCCCGGCAGCCCGTCGGTGTACGGTCGAGGGCGAGCCTCGGCGTCCGTCGCCGCGCCATGCGCAGAGGACGTCGCTCGCGGGCGGGTCGTCAGCTCGTGACGGACCGGTTCCAGACGGAAAAAATCCGTGGGAGGTGCCAAGGCGCCGCTCCCACGGATGCTGCTACAACCCCGGCCGGCTCGCGGCCCGGACCGTCCTCAACGCGAGAGGCTGGCGACCTCGGCGGCGAAGTCGGGGCCTTCTTCCTTCTCGATGCCCTCGCCGAGCGCGTAGCGCACGAAGGCGGTGAGCTTGACCGGTGACCCGGCCTTGCCCTCGGCCTCCTTCAGCACCTGGCTGACGGTCTTCGAGCCGTCGTGCACGAAGGGCTGCTCCAGGAGGGTGACCTCCTTGTAGTAGCTCTTGAGGCCGCTCTCGACGATCTTGGCGAGCACGTGGTCGGGCTTGCCGGCGTTCTTCTCGCGCAGGATGTTGCTCTCGCGCTCCAGGGTCGCCTGGTCGACGCCGGAGGCGTCGAGCGCCACCGGGTTGGTCGCCGCGATGTGCATCGCGATCTGGCGGCCCAGCGTCGACAGCACCTCGACGTCGCCCTCGGACTCCAGCGCCACCAGCACGCCGATCTTGCCGAGGCCGGCGCTGACGGGCGAGTGGACGTAGGAGGCGATCACGCCCTTCTGCACGTCGAGCTTGGCGACGCGGCGTAGGGTCATGTTCTCGCCGATGGTGGCGATGAGGTTGGAGAGGGTCTCCTTCACCGTCTCCGTGGCGCCGGGATAATGCGCCGTCTCGAGCCCCTCGAGGGTTCCGTCGGTGTCGAGGGCGAGCTTGGCGGCCTCGCGGGCGAAGCCCTGGAAGCTGTCGTTGCGCGCGACGAAGTCGGTCTCGGAGTTCACCTCGACGATGGCGGCGTGGTGCCCGGAGGATTCGACGGCGACGAGGCCTTCGGCGGCGACGCGGCCCGCCTTCTTGGCGGCCTTGGCGAGGCCCTTCTTGCGCAGCCAGTCCACCGCGGCTTCGATGTCGCCGTCGGTCTCGTTGAGCGCGCCCTTGCAGTCCATCATGCCCGCGCCGGTCTTCTCGCGCAGCTCCTTCACCAGTGCGGCGGTGATGTTGGCCATGGCCAGTCCTCTCGTCAGGTGTTCAGCAGGTCTTCAGAAGGTCAGGAGCCCGGCGCCGGGGTGGCGCCGGGCTTCCCGGTCAAAGTC
This sequence comes from Methylobacterium sp. Leaf466, assembly GCF_001425565.1. NCBI lineage: Bacteria > Pseudomonadati > Pseudomonadota > Alphaproteobacteria > Hyphomicrobiales > Methylobacteriaceae > Methylobacterium > Methylobacterium sp. Leaf466. Next base: position 101,720 of record NZ_LMRC01000033.1, read on the forward strand.
CAATCCGTGTGTGACGGCCCGGCGACGGACCGTCGCGCGCCTCACGCGGCGGCGGCGGCCTCGACGAAGCCACGGGCCTGGTCGACCCAGCCGTCACGGACGATGCGGCCGTTGAGCTTGAGGTCGGTATCTGTCTTGGCGACCTCGGCGTCGGTCATCGCGGCGATCTGCCAGTAGTGGTAGATGCCGGCGTCGTTGAGCTTCTGCACGATCTGCGGGCCGGCGCCGTGGAGCTTCGACAGGTCGTCGGGCGCGCCGCGGGGGGCCGAGAGCAGCTCGAAATGCTCGGTGGATTCGACGAGAGCGGCCACGTCGGCCTGCGTGATCGAATCCGATTCCACCGACAGCGCCACGTCGTCGTTGGCCGGAAGCTCCTCGGCGAGGGGCTCCTCGGAGGCGCCGAGGTCGACGCCGCTGGAACCCTGGCCGCGCGAGATGCCGTCGATGGCGGCGCGGGCGATCAGGTCGCAGTAAAGCGAGATCGCGCGGCCGGCGTCGTCGTTGGCGGGCACGACGTAGGTGATGCCGTCCGGGTTGCAGTTGGTGTCGACGATGGCCGCCACCGGGATCCCGAGGCGCTGGGCCTCCTTGATCGCCAGCTGCTCCTTGTTGGTGTCGATCACGAACAGGAGGTCGGGCACGCCGCCCATGTCCTTGATGCCGCCGAGCGCCTTCTCGAGCTTGTCCTTCTCGCGGGCGAGCATCAGGCGCTCCTTCTTGGTGAGGCCCTGGGCCCCGCCCTCGAGGGTCTCGTCGACCTTGCGCAGGCGCTGGATCGAGCCCGAGATGGTCTTCCAGTTGGTGAGCATGCCGCCGAGCCAGCGGGAGTTCACGTAGTACTGGGCCGAACGCTTGGCGGCCTCGGCGATGGTGTCGGCGGCCTGGCGCTTGGTGCCGACGAACAGCACGCGGCCGCCCTTGGCCACGGTGTCGCTCACCGCCTGCAGGGCCTGGTGGAGGGCCGGCACGGTCTGGGCGAGGTCGATGATGTGGATGTTGTTGCGGGTTCCGAAGATGTAGCTCTGCATCTTCGGGTTCCAGCGGTGGGCCTGGTGTCCGAAGTGGGCGCCCGCTTCGAGGAGCTGACGCATGGTGAAATCGACGGCCATGATTCTCTGTTCTCTTCCGGTTGATGCCGCCGCGGAGGAAGCGATCCCGCCCCGAAAGGCACGATCACCGGAAACGCCTCATTCAGGCATGAGGCCGGCTCCGCGTGTGGAATGGGCGGGGCCTTAGCAGAGGGGAGGGTGGGAGGCAACACCTCGCCCGACCCCAACGGCATCGCCGCGCCGGTGGCCACCGGCAATCCGTGTGACGGAGGCTTCTTTCCCGTCCGGCCAGGACAGGGCCCGCAAACGGGTCAGGCTGGCCGAGGCCCGGCGAAGACGGCCTGGATCTCGGCTTCGCCCAGGATCCGGTACGCCCCCGCCTCCAGATCCTCCGGCAGCGCGAGCCCGCCGATCCGGTCGCGGTGCAACGCGACCACGTGGTTGCCCACCGCCGCGAACATGCGCCGGACCTGATGGTAGCGGCCTTCGTGCAGGGTCACGGCCGCATGGGTCGCGTCGTGGACCTGCGTCTCGACGGGGAGGAGCGGCTTGTCCTCGCCCTCCAGCATCAGGGTGCCGGACGAAAAGATCGCCGCCTCGTCGCCCTTGAGCGGGCGGTCCAGGGTCACCTGGTAGCGCTTGGCGACATTGGATTTGGGCGCGATGATCCGGTGCAGCAGGGCGCCGTCGTCGGTGAGCAGGAGGAGGCCGGAGGTCTCCTTGTCGAGGCGGCCCACCGTGGAGAGGGCCGGGTCGCGCCGGCGCCAGCGTTCCGGCAGCAGGCCGTAGACCAGCGGCCCCGCTTCCTTGTGCGAACAGGTGACGCCGAGCGGCTTGTGCAGCATCAGGGCGAGGCCGGGAGGCGGGTCGAGGGCCTCGCCGTCCACGGTCATCCGCGCGCTGAGGTCGGCACTCACGGCGATACGGCGATCGGCGTCGCGGACCGGCGCCCCGTCGAGGACGACGAGTCCCGCCTTGGCGAGCTGGCCGATCTCCCGGCGCGAGCCGTAGCCGAGGTTGGCCAGCAGCCGGTCGAGACGCAGGGTGGCTGCCTTGGCCGTGCCGCTCATCGCAATGCCGCTGGGATCACGTGCGCGCTTCGTAGATCTTGTAGCCCCCCGCCGAGGCCTTGAGGGTCACGGACTTGAAGGCGGCGTTGAGCGGCGCCTCGTAGGGCAGGTGGGTGTTGGCAGTGAGCCACAGGGTTCCGCCCGGCCGCAGCGATTCGGCCGCCCGGCGGATGAAGACCTGGCCCAGCATCTGGTCCTCGGTGCCGCCGTCGTGGAAGGGCGGGTTCATCACCACGAAGTCGAGGCGGGACAGCGCCGCGTCCGGCGCGCGGATGTCGGCCCAGCGGATGACGGCGCGCGGATCGGCGACGTTGCGCCGTGCCATCTCCACGGCGCGCCGGTCGATGTCGATGAGCGTCAGCGCGGTGACGGCCGGCGAGGCGAGGACGGCCCTGGCCAGCACGCCGATGCCGCAGCCGAAGTCGGCTCCCTTGCCGGAGAGGACGGGCAGGGTGGAGAGAAGCAGCGCCGTGCCGGGGTCGAGCCGGTCCCAGGAGAAGACGCCCGGCTGGGTGCAGAGCGCGAGGTTGTCGATGTGGCGCGGGGCGCCGTCGCGGATCACCGCGTCGAGGGGCGCCAGGGCCTCGGGCCTGGCGACCTCGCAGATGCGGTGGTGGCGGCGGGCCGTCTCGGCCGGCTCGCAGCCGAACGCCTTCAGTTCGCGCCCCAGGCGCGCGCCGCCGCGGTCCTTGGGAGCCAGCGCGGTGAGGCGTCCGCCAGGACGCAGCGCCCGCAGCGACAGGGACAGCGCATAGCGCCGCTCCAGCGTCCCGGGGGGCGCGAGCACGACGATCCGGTCGAGGCTGGCCTCGGCGAGGTCTTCGAGACGGGCCGATCCGGGAATCAGCGGCGAGACCTGGGCGGCGTCAGCCGGGATCTCGGCGAGGTCCGGCGGCGGCGATCCATAGACGGCATCGGGAGGAGGCATGGTGGGGGGAGACATGGCCAACATCATGACGAATCCGGCGCGACGGCGCACGCGCCTCGAGGCTCAGGGCGTAAGCGGGAATGGGTGGGGCGGCCGCGACTCGGACTCGAATCCCGACATGGCGATAGGTAGCCGGCGAGAACGTCGAGGGGAAGTTCGACGTGGTCGCATCCACGATATTTCTGATGTCCACCGAATCGTCGCGTCGGACAATGTCAGGTTATTGACGGATCGGCTTTGTTATGAAGGCCATCGGATCGGTGATTTGCTTCCCGGGCTCGTGAAAAGACGCAGGCGTTGCAGCGCAATACTGGGACAGCGCCGCTTCGCCGGCGGCGCAAGCCATTGTCTGATCTGGGAAACCGGCGTTCAACCGCGCGGAAATTCCAGTCCCATCTCGCGGTAGCGGGCCGGATCGTCGGCCCAGTTCTCGCGGACCTTCACGTGCAGGAAGAGATGCACCTTGGTCTCGGCGACCTCCGAGATCTCGATACGGGCCGCCTGGCCGATCGCCTTGATGGTCTGGCCGCCCTTGCCGAGGACGATCGAGCGCTGGCTCTCGCGCTCGACGAAGATCGTCTGCTCGATCCGCACCGAGCCGTCCGGCTTCACCTGCCACTGGTCGGTCTCGACGGTGGAGCGGTAGGGCAGTTCCTCGTGCAGGCGGTCGTAGATCTTTTCGCGGGTGATCTCGGAGGCGAGCATCCGCAGCGGCGCGTCCGAGACCTGGTCCTCGGGGTAGAGCCAGGGGCCGGGCGGCATCATGCCGGCCAGCGCCACGCGCAGGGTCGCGATGCCGTCGCCCTTCAGCGCCGAGATCATGAAGGTGTGGGCGAACGGCACCCGTTCGTTGAGGGCGGCCGCCAGGGCGAGCAGCGTCTCGCGCAGGATCAGGTCGATCTTGTTGAGGATCAGGATCTTGGGGCGGCCGATGTCCGGCAGGCGCGCCAGGATCGCCTCGACCTCGTCGTCGATCCCCTTGCGGGCATCCACCAGCAGCGCGACGGCGTCGGCGTCGGCCGCCCCGCTCCAGGCGGAATGGACCATCGCCCGGTCGAGCCGGCGCTTGGGCGCGAAGATGCCGGGGGTGTCGACGAGGATGATCTGGGCCGGGCCCTCCATCACGATGCCGCGCACCAGGGCGCGGGTCGTCTGCACCTTGCGCGAGACGATCGACACCTTGGTGCCGACGAGGCTGTTGAGAAGCGTCGACTTGCCGGCGTTGGGTACGCCGATCAGGGCGACGAAGCCGGCGCGGGAGTCCCGCGAGGCTCCCGGCATCGTGCCTGCGCGGGGCGCGGTCGCCTCCGTCTCGGGGGCGGCATCTTCCGGGCCGTCGTCGCGGTCGGGGCCGTCTTCGAGATCCGGGTCGTGGTCAGGCATCGGGGCTACGTCCTTCATCGGTGTCGGTCGACGCGTCCGGAGCCTCCGGGGTTCGTGTCGTGTCGTTGAGCGCGATGCCCTCTCGCGCCAGGACGCAGCGGGCCGCCTCCTGCTCGGCGAGGCGCTTGGACGGCCCGTCGCCGAAGCCGGGCTCGATCCCGTCGACCCGCACGGCGATGCGGAACTGCGGGGCGTGGTCCGGCCCGGAGCGGGCCGCGACCTCGTAGACGGGGATGGCGAGCCCCCGAGCCATCGCCCACTCCTGCAGCGCCGACTTGGCGTCGCGCCCGCGCGGGGCGGACGTTTCCCGCGACGGCGCGAAGGCCGCGGTCACGATCGCCCGCGCCGCCTCGTAGCCCGCATCGAGGAACACCGCCCCCAGGATCGCCTCGCAGACGTCGGCGAGAATCGTCTGGTTGCGCCGCCCGCCACCCTGGACCTCTCCCGGCCCCAGCGCCAGATGCGGGCCGACATCCCAGGCCAGCGCCACGGCCGCGCAGGTCTCGCGGCGCACCAGGCCGGCCAGGCGCCGCGAGAGGTCGCCCTCGTCGGCGGCGGGGAAGGCGGCGTAGAGGAGGTCGGCGGTGGCCAGGCCGAGCACGCGGTCGCCGAGGAATTCGAGGCGCTGGTAGCTGCCGCTGCGGCCGACGCCGCCGGCCTTGCTGACGTGGGTCAGGGCCCGCACGAGCAGGGTCTTGTCGGTGAAGACGTGGCCGATCCGGGCCTCGAGGAGGTCGAGCCCCGGCCTGGGACGCGGCGCGCGCCGCGCCCGGTTGGACAGGGGCGCGCCTTCGTCCATCTTGGGCATGACCTTAGTTGATGGCGCTGAAGAGGCGGTTCCAGCGCACCTTGGCCGGCCAGTGCCAGATCTGCCAGGCCGGCGTCCCCTCGTCGATCGAGAAGAAGATCATCTCGGCGCGCCCGACGAAGTTCTCGAAGGGCACGAAGCCGACGTTGGCGAGATCGCGCGAATCGGTCGAGTTGTCGCGGTTGTCGCCCATCATGAAGTACTTGCCCTGGGGTACGACGTAGGGCTCGGTGTTGTCCCAGTAGCCGCTGTCGCCGTCACGCTCGATCACCAGGTGGGTGACGCCGCCCGGCAGGGTCTCGCGGTACTGCTCGGCCTTGGCCTGCTCGCCGTAGGGCCCGGTGGTCTCGAAGGGCGCGATCTTCTCGCGCTTGACCGGGACGTCGTTGATGTGGAGCAGGCCCGACTTCATCTGCACCTTGTCGCCGGGCAGGCCGATCACCCGCTTGATGTAGTCGGTGGCGTTGTCCTTGGGCAGTTTGAACACGGCGATGTCGCCGCGCTTCGGGGCGGCCTCCCAGATCCGGCCGTTGGCCTCGAACGGGAGGTATTCGCTCAAGGGCAGCGAGTATTTGGAATAGCCGTAGGCGTATTTCGAGACGAACAGGTAGTCGCCGATCAGCAGCGTCGGCACCAGCGAACCCGATGGGATGTTGAAGGGCTGGAACAGCAGCGTGCGCACCACGAGGGCGATCAGCAGGGCCTGGAGGCCGACCTTGAGCGTCTCCTTGACGCTGGCCCAGGTGCCGGTCTCGGCGACCTTCAGGTCACGCTTCGTCTTGTGATCCACGCGCGCACGTTCCATCTTCGCTGTCGTCTCCGGCTCGCCCGCGCAGATCCTCGCCCGCGCAGATCTTCGGGACGTCCGTCCCCGATACCCGAGCCGCGGTCCATTCGCCCGGCGAAGAGCGGGGGGTATACCAAGCGCCGCCCGCCCGCAACGCGGATGCCACCGCCGCTACGCCGGAGCGCCGAGGCCCGCCCCTGCGCTGTCGGGCACGGCCTCGATGACGACGAAGGCCTGCGCCATCGGCGGATCGTCGGTGAGGGAGACGTGGATGCGGGCGACGTGGCCTGCGGGCATCATCGCGGCAAGCCGCGTCAGCGCGCCGCCGGAAAGGCGCAGGGTCGGGCGGCCGCCGGGCATGTTCACCACCTCCATGTCGCGCCAGAACACGCCCTCGCTCATGCCCGTGCCCAGGGCCTTGGCGCAGGCCTCCTTGGCGGCGAAGCGGCGGGCGTAGGAGGGGCCGCGGGCGGCCCGCGCATCCGACTTGCGCCGCTCCCCCTCCGTGAAGATGCGCTGCGTGAATCGGTCGCCGTAGCGGTCGAGCGAACGCTCGATCCGGCGGATGTCGCACAGGTCCGATCCGATCCCGACGATCATGTCCGCGCTGCCGCCATCGCCGCGCGCATGTCGGAGACCGCCCGGGCGAGGCCCAAGAAGATCGCCTCGCCGATCAGGGCGTGGCCGATGTTGAGCTCGGCGATCTGCGGCAGGCGGGCCACCGGCGCAACGCTGTCGAGGGCGAGCCCGTGGCCGGCATGGACCTCGAGGCCGAGACCCGCGCCGTATTCGGCCGCCCGCGCGATGCGGGCGAGTTCGCGGGCCGTGCCGGCGGCATCGCCCTCGGCCACCGCCTCGCAGTAGCGCCCGGTGTGCAGTTCGACCACCGGCGCTTCGAGGCGGCGGGCCATGTCCATCACCGCCTCCTCGGGCTCGACGAACAGCGAGACGCGGATGCCGGCCTCCGACAGGGCGCCGATGCGGGGCGCCAGATGCGCGCGGGTGCCGACGATGTCGAGGCCGCCCTCGGTGGTGCGCTCCTCGCGCTTCTCCGGCACGAGGCAGGCGGCGTGCGGCCTCAGGCGCAGGGCGATGGCCACCATCTCGTCGGTGGCGGCCATCTCGAAGTTGAGGGGGACGCTCAAGACCCGCATCAGCGTCTCCACGTCGGCGTCGCGGATGTGGCGGCGATCCTCGCGCAGGTGGGCGGTGATGCCGTCCGCGCCCGCCTCGACGGCGGCGAGGGCCGCCCGGATCGGATCGGGATGGTGGCCGCCGCGCGCGTTGCGCACGGTGGCCACGTGGTCGATGTTCACGCCGAGACGCAAGGGAGGGCTGGGCATCGTCGCTGGGGCTCCGGACACGGGAGCGGCGTTCCGACTGGTAAAGCCCGGATGCCGCCACCATTAGATAGGGGCGCCGGGCGTCGGCGGGATAGGGGGAACGGCGGATGGGACTTCTCGACGGCCTGCTCGGGCACGGCAGCGACCTCACGGCGGGCGAGATCGACCGGCAGCTCGACGGCGTGCTCACCGACGGCGAGACCGTGAGCATCGCGTTCAAGCTGATCCGCGACCTCATCGTGTTCACCGACCGCCGCCTGATCCTGGTGGACAAGCAGGGCATCACCGGCCGCAAGGTCTCGTTCCTCACGGTGCCCTACCGGGCGATCACCTCGTTCTCGGTGGAGACCGCCGGCAGCTTCGACATGGATTCGGAACTCAAGGTGTGGGTCTCGGGGCGGGTCGACCCGATCCAGAAGACGCTCAAGCGCGGCGCCAACGTCATGGCGATCCAGAAGGCGATCGCCTCGTCGATCCGCTGAGGCGGGAGACGCCGCCCGTCATCCGCGACGACGGGTGGCGGCGACCGCGGGGAAACCCGTGCTCTACTCGCAGACGCGCACGCGGCGCACGACGCTGTAGCCGTCCGCGTCGATGAAGCGGCGCTTGGCGATGTAGCAGTAGTCCTCGTCCTCCACGGCGACGTAGGCGGGTGCGGCGGAGGTGGCGAGCGCACCGAGCACGACGGTGCCGGCGATGCCCGCGGCCACCGCGCCCGGCCAGTAGCCGGTCTTGACCTTGTAGCCCGCGGCCTGGCCGGGGGCGGACGACGCGATCAGCGATGCGCCCAGAACGGCGGCGGTGGCGACGACGATGGCGGCCCGACGAACGATACCCTGCATGACACCCTCCTCAAGACTGGTCCGGATCCATTCGCGTCCGGCCATGATCAGACGTTGCGGCAAGAAAAATCAGTCTTCGGTGCGCGATAGCACGACGATTTCTTCATGAGTCCGTGCAGGACGAGGTTTGACCCGAAGGCGCGTGTCGCAACGCACGATCCCGTCGTCCGGCGATGGTGGTCGCCTTTCTTCGATCCCGAGGACCGCGAACGGTTCGTCACGCCTTCAGGGTGAGGAACCGCGTCGGGGCGACGTTGCGCAGGTTCGGGTGATGGCCCGACAGGCGGGGCGAGACCAGCGCCTTGGCGCGGGTGTGCATCACCGGGATCCAGGGCAGGTCGTCGAGCAGGATGGCCTCGGCCCGCACCAGGATCTCGGCACGCCGGGCCAGGTCGCGCTCGGCCGCCGCCTGCCGCATCAGGTCGTCGAAGGCCGGGTTGGCGTAGCGTCCGCAGTTGAAGCCGAGGTTGTCCGCCTGCAGCAGGAACAGGAAGTTCTGCGGGTCCGAGTAATCGGCGATCCACGACATCCGCGCCACGTCGAAGTCGCCGCCGTCGCGCAGGTGGGCGAAATGGGTCTTGGCGTCGGTGTAGACGAACCGGGTCTCGACCCCGATGGTCCGCCACATGTCGGCGATGGCGATGGCGGTGTTACGGTTGTTGTCGGTGGTGTTGAAACGGTATTCGACGCGCAGGGGCCGCTCGGGGCCGAACCCGGCGCCGGCCAGGAGCGCGCGGGCCTCGTCCTCGCGGTCGATGGGCAGGGCGTCGCGACCGGGGAGCTGCGGCGGCGGCCTCGCGTTGTCGAGGCCGGGCGGGCACAGCGAATAGGCCGGGGCCATGGTCCGGCCCCAGACGACCTCGCTCAGGAACTCGCGGTCGATGACCAGCGACAGGGCCCGGCGTACCCGCACGTCGTCGAAGGGCGCCTTGCGGCCGTTGAACGCCAGGGCATAGAGGCCGAGCGCCGGGCCGAGCACGACCTGGTTCCCGAAGCGACGCTCCAGGGAAGCGATCTGGTCGCCGGGCAGGTCGGCCAGCGAATCGATCTCGCCGGCCGCATAGCGGCGCACGGCGCTGGCGAGGTCCGGGGTCGGCACGAAGGCGACGGCGGGAATCGCCACGGTGGCGGCGGCGTGGTGGTGCGGGTTGCGCACCAGGGTGATGCGGTCGTTGGGCACGACCTCGGACAGGCGGTAGGCACCGTTCGAGACGAGGTTGCCGGGCTTGGTGAAGGCATTCCCGAACCGCAGGACGGAGGGAGGATGCACCGGCAGGGCGGTCTGGTGGGTCAGGAGTTCGAGGACATACGGGGTCGGCCGTTCCAGGGTCACCACGAGGGTGCGTTCGTCGGGGGCGCCGACGCCGAGCGCCTCGGGCGGGGCGCTGCCGTCGTTGACCGCGCCGGCGTTGCGGATCGGCGCCAGGACCTCGGCGTATTTGGCGGCGGTGGCCGGGGCCATGATCCGGCGCAGCGCGAAGACGAAGTCGCCCGCGGTCACGGCGTCGCCGTTCGACCAGCGCCCGTCCTCACGCAGGATGAAGGTGTAGGTGAGGCCGTCCGGGGAGACGCTCCAGCGGGTGGCCGCGCCCGGAACGATGGCGCCGTAATTGTCGTAGGTGAGCAGCCCGTCGAACAGGTCGCGCAGGATGTGGGCTTCCGCCACCGTCGAGGAGCGATGCGGGTCGAGGGTCTCGGGGTCCGCGTCGTTGCCGCGCCGGTAGAGCGCGGTCGCCGCGGCCGCTCCCTGCCCGAGCACGGCTCCGGCCAGCAGGGCGCCGCCCCCCGTCAGGCAGTGGCGGCGGTGGAGCGGCATCCGGCCGGCTGCGTCAGGCGCCGGTCTGGGCCGAAAAGCCCGCCGCCTCGATGCCGGCCAGCGCGCAGACCTCGTCGTTGTCGGAGGTGTCGCCCGAGATGCCGACCGCACCCACGAGCACGTCGCCCTGGCGGATCAGCACGCCGCCCGGCACCGGCACCATCGCGGCCGGGCCGACGAGGTGGCTGACGGCGGCCACGAAATACGCCTGTTCCTCGGCGCGCTTGGCGATGGCGCGTCCACCGAGCCCGAGCGCCAGGCAGCCGTTGGCCTTGCCCATGGCGATCTCGGCCCGGCGCAGGGATGTGCCGTCCTCGGCGGCAAACGCCTTGAGCGCCCCGCGGGCGTCGTAGACCGCCACGGCCAGGGGCTTGAGGCCGCGCTCGCGGGCGGTGGCGAGGGCGGTGGCGACGATGGCCTGGGCGGCGGCGAGGGTGAGGTCGGTCATGGGGACTCCGGTGCCGACCGCCGGTCACGCGGCGGTCGCGCCGAGGAATAGTACGGCCGGGGGGCGGGAGCCAGCGGCCCTCAGCCGCCGAGTCCGGCCAGGAAGGCGTCGTAGCGCGCGGTCACGTCGGCGAGCCGCTCGAAGTGCGGAAACGCGCCGGTGGGCAGCACGGCCACCGTCCAGTTCGGCTTGGCCCGCACGTCGTCGACGTGGCGGTAGTCGACGAAGTCGCCCCGGGTGCCGTGGACCATCCAGACCGGCCGCTCGAGGCGGGCGTAGACCCGGGTGATGTCGGCGGGAAACAGGTGGCCGGACAGGAACGAGAACGGGGCGTGCTCGGCGCCGGGCTGGTGGGCCGAGGCCTGGTCGTATGCGAACAGGCCCTCGTCGATCTCGGCCGACCCCCAGGTCTTCTCCAGGAAGAAGCGCATGCTCGGCCGGCTCACGAGGAGGTCGTAGAGGGGGCGGCCCCAGAGCGGCTGCGCGACGATCGACCGGGCGGTGTCGCTGCCGCGGGTGGATTGGTCCGGCCCCGAGCCCGAGAGCCGCGCGTCGAAGCCGGTCGGGCTCACCAGGCCGAGGCTGCGGTAGTCCTGCGGGCGCTCGACGGCGGCGCGGGCGAGGTATTCGGCCGAAAGCGACAGCGCCACGGCGTCGACCGCACCCCCGCCGTGGCGGGCGCGGATCGCCTCGACCATGGCATGGATCGCATCGGTCATCAGCCTTGGCGTGTAGGTGCGGTCGCTGCGCTCCGAGAACCCGAACCCCGGCAGGTCGATCGCGTAGACCGGCCGGCGCGTCCGGTAGTGCATGTAGAGCGGCCGGACCTCGTAGGCGTTGGCCGCGGCGTTGATCGAGTGGACCAGGAGGAGCGGCACGCCCGCCGTCTCGTCGGTGCGGTAGTAGCTCAGGCGGCCGGCGGGGCTGTCGATCTCGTCGCGCGGACCCGGCAGGGCCGGCGGCAGCGCCACGGCACGGTCGAGCGCGAGGTGGCTGTAGGCGATCCATCCGCCGGCCGCGACCAGGGGGGCGAGGGCGAGCCCGATACCGAGGCGTCGCTTCGACAGGGTCCGGCGGCGTGGTGTCGTCATGGTGTCGTCCCGGAGGAATGGTCAGCACCGGCAACGTGGGTGGGGGCGGAATGTTGCCGCGCAGCCCCTGCGGGACGATCGCCACTGGAGTGTGCGGCGCGGCTCTCCTCCGCTTGCGGGGATCAGTTGGAGGTGGGGGTGGCGGGGTGAGCCCGTATCGCGCCAGGCGCAACCGACCCCTGCCGATCGCCGCAACGGGGAGGGGATCGCGTTCGGCTCGAACACGCCGACGGCACGAGCCGGCGAGCCATCACCCCTCGCCTTCGATCTCCGCGCTCAGGCCGAGCCATTCCTCTTCCGCGGCTTCGAGGGCCACCGCGGCATCAGACCTCATCTTCATCAGTTCCGCCGCCTTGGCGGGATTGGCCTGGAAGGCCGAGCCGTCGGAGAGGGCCGCGTCGATCTTGGCCATCGCGTCGGAGAGCTTCGTCATCCGCGCCTCGACGCCGTCGAGCTTCTTGCGCAGGGGAGCGAGCGCGCTGCGGCGTTCGGCGTTGGAGCGGCGCTCCTGCGCCTTGGCGCCGCCGGCCGGTTCGGCGGCGGCCTTGTCGGCCTCGCGCTCGGGGCCGGAGAGGACGAAGCGTCGGTAGTCGTCCATGTCGCCGTCGAAGGCCTTCACGCTGCCGTCGGCCACGAGCCAGAGCCGGTCGGCGCAGGCCTCCACCAGGAAGCGGTCGTGGCTCACCAGGATGACCGCGCCCTCGTAGTCGTTGATCGCCGCCACCAGGGCCTGGCGGCTCTCGATGTCGAGGTGGTTGGTGGGCTCGTCGAGGATGAGGAGGTGCGGACCGTTGAAGGCGGCCAGCCCCATCAGGAGCCGGGCCTTCTCGCCGCCCGAGAGCTGCGACACCGGCGTCTCGGACTTGGGTCCCGAGAAGCCGAGGCGGGCGGCCGCGGCGCGGGCCTTGGCTTCGGGCACGTCCGGCATCAGGTCGCGGACATGGGCGTAGGCGCTCTCGGCCGGGCGCAGCTCGTCGAGCTGGTGCTGGGCGAAATAGGCGACCTCCATCTTCGAGGACCGCTTCATCTCGCCGCTCAAGGGAGCCATGCGCCCGCCGATGAGCTTGCAGAAGGTCGACTTGCCGTTGCCGTTGGCGCCGAGCAGGGCGACCCGGTCGTCGGGGGCCAGCGACATGTTGAGGCCCGAGAGCACGATGCGGTCGGCGTAGCCCGCCTGCACCCGCTCCATCGCGACGATGGGGGGCGAGAGCGGCCGCTCCGGGCTCGGCAGGCGGAAGACGGGCACGTCGTCCTCGATCACCGAGGCGATGATCTCCATCTTGGCGAGGCGCTTGACGCGGGACTGGGCCTGGCGGGCCTTGGTCGCCTTGGCCTTGAAGCGGTCGACGAAGCTCTGGAGATGGGCGCGCTCGGCGTCCTGCTTCACCTTGGCCTTGGCCTGCAGCACCCTCTTCTCGGCCACCTGCCGCGCGAAGGAGGTGTAGCCGCCGCGGTAGATGGCGAGCTTGCCGCGGTCGAGGTGGAGGATGTGGTCGACGCACTCGTCGAGCAGATCGCGGTCGTGGCTGATGATGACGGCGGTGCGCGGATAGCGCTCCAGGTAGTCGTAGAGCCAGATCGTGCCCTCGATGTCGAGGTAGTTGGTCGGCTCGTCGAGTAGCAGCAGGTCGGGCTCGGAGAACAGCACCGCGGCCAGCGCCACGCGCATCCGCCAGCCGCCGGAGAAATCCGCGCACGGCCGGCCCTGCGCGACGGCGTCGAAGCCGAGGCCGTGCAGGATGGCGGCGGCGCGGGCGGGGGCCGAATGCGCCTCGATGTCCACGAGGCGGGTCTCGATCTCGGCGCGGCGCAGGCCGTCGGCGTGCTCGGCCTCCGCCATCAGGCGGGTGCGCTCGGTATCGGCCGCGAGGACGACGGAATGGAGCGTCTCGGGCCCGGCCGGCGCCTCCTGGGCCACGGCGCCGATGCGCATGCCCTTGGGCATCGAGACGGTGCCGCCCTCGGTGGGCAGTTCTCCCAGGATCGCCCTGAACAGGGTGGTTTTGCCGGCGCCGTTGCGGCCCACGAGCCCGACGCGAGCCCGGTCGGGGATCGAGAAGGTGGCGCCGTCGAGGATCAGGCGCTCGCCGATGCGATAGGTGAGGTCGTTGACGCGCAGCATGGCGCGCTTGTGCGGTGGCGGCCCGTGCGAGGCAAGCCCGCCGAAGTTCGAGACCCCCGGCAGGATCGTGCACCCGGCCCGGTGGGCCCCGCAGCGCGCGGGACCCCTCCGGACCGGATCGATTCGCTCTAGGGACAGGCGTGACGCAGGCCGTCGTTGCCGAGATAGGTGCCGGAGGCCCGGTCGTAGGAGCGGAAACGCTGGACGCAATAGGCGACCGTATTGCGCGGATCCTCGGATTGCACCTCGTAGACCGGTTGCACCCCGTACCCGTAGCCCGGCTGGACCTGATAGCCGTATCCGTAACCGGGCTGCGCCCCGTAGCCGTAGCCGTATCCCGGCTGTCCACCGTAGCCGTAGTAGCCGCCGCCCGACTGGCTGGCGATCGCTCCGCCGAGCAATGCACCCGCGGCGAGACCGCCGATCACGGCGCCGCCGCCGATCCCGCCACGGCGATAGCCGCCACCGCCGAAGCCGCGTCCCGCGAAGCCGCGTCCGCCCGCGAATCCGCGTCCTCCTCCAAAGCCGCGTCCGCCTGCGAAGCCGCGTCCTCCGCCGAAGCCCCGGCCACCGCCGATCCCGCCGCCGGCAAAGCCGCCGCGTCCACCGCGAAACTGCATGTATCCGGTCGGCGCGCCGCCCCGCTGCAGGGCGCCTAACGTCGGCCGTCCGGAGACTTCGGCCGCCGATGCGGGCGCGGGTGCGGTCAGGAGCATGGCGGAGGCAAGACCTCCCGCGATGAGCGACGGCAGAATAACCTTGACCATGGCGAATTCCATTTCTCGAAAAGTGGCCCGGAGCAGGGATCTACTTTTGGGGCGATGGAACTCAACGCGCTCGGCCGGCCGGTGTTCATCGCCTCATCGCGGAAAGATCGACACGGGCGCGGCGGTGCGGGTCGGTCCGGTCCAGGGGCCCGTCGCGTCGTCCCGACGGCATCCACCTCTATCCGCCGGCCCGGTGCCCATCCGGCTTGACCCGCCCGGGCGAGGGCTTAACGATCGGTCCGGCAACGGAAGGTGGACGACGTGAGTGCAGGGCGGCTGACCGGGATCCCGTTCTTCAAGGAGCCGGGGATCGAACTGTCGGCCTACGAGACCCGTTGTCATTGGCGCAAGTTCGACGAGAACGAGGTTCTGGTCGACTACGACGATGTCTCCACCGACGTCTATTTCATCATCGCCGGCGAGGTGCGAATCCTCAACCGGTCGCAGTCCGGCAAGGAAGTCATCCTCGGCGAGATGCGCGGCGGTGCCTTCTTCGGCGAGTTGGCCGCGCTCGACGGCATCGGCCGCTCGGCCAACGTCACCGCGCTCACCCGCGGCGAGGTCTGCGTGGTCCCGGCCCCGGTCTTCCGGCAGATGGTGTTCGCCTCCGAGCCGATCGCCGACCGCCTGTTCCGGCTGCTGGCCAAGCGCGTGCGCGAACTGAACACCCGGCTGATGGAGCACGCGCTCCTCGACCTGCGCCACCGCCTCTATGCCGAATTGCTACGCCTTTCGGTGCCGCGCGCGGGCAGCGACGGCGCCCGCGTGGTCACGCCGCCGCCCTACCATCACGTGCTCGCCGCCCGCATCGGCTGCCGTCGCGAGCAGGTGACCCGCGAGTTCACGGTCATGGCCGCCGACGGGCTCATCGACCGCACCCGCGGCGCCCTGGTGATCCGCAGGCCCGACCTGCTGGAGGCCCGCGTCGCCGAGGCGTTGCGCGAGGATTCTTGATCGGCCGGGGCCCGTGACCGTGCCGACCCCGCCCCTGTTGCGCATCGCCGGCCTGACGAAGCGGTTCGGCGCCTTCACGGCGGTGGACGACGTCTCCCTCGATCTGGCGCCCGGCGAGTTCGTGTGCCTGCTCGGCCCCTCGGGCTGCGGCAAGAGCACGTTGCTGCGCCTCGTCGCCGGCTTCGAGGCGCCGACCTCCGGCACGATCCACCTGGGCGCAGACGACCTTGCCGCCCTGCCGGCGCACCGGCGGCCGGTGAACATGATGTTCCAGTCCTATGCCCTGTTTCCCCACCTCAGCGTCGGCCGCAACGTCGGCTACGGGCTGAAAGGCCTCGGGCTCGGGCGCGGGGCCGTCGCCGAGCGGATCGCCACGCTCCTGCGCCTCGTGCGCCTCGAAGGCTTCGAGGCGCGCCTGCCCGAGACCCTCTCGGGCGGCCAGCGCCAGCGGGTGGCCCTGGCCCGTGCGCTCGCCCGCGAACCCAGGGTGCTGCTCCTCGACGAGCCCCTCGGCGCCCTCGACCGCGCCTTGCGCGAGGAGACGCAAGGGGAGTTGCGCGCGCTGCAGCGCCGCCTCGGCACGAGTTTCGTCGTCGTCACCCACGACGCCGGCGAGGCCATGACCATGGCCGACCGCATCGGGGTGATGCGTGGCGGCCGCCTCGTGCAGATCGGGACGCCGGCGGACCTCTACGAACGGCCGGCGGACCGCTTCGTCGCCGCGCTTCTGGGCGACGTGAACCTCGTCGACGGGCGCATCGCCGGCAGGGGGGACGGCGCTCACCGCGTCGAGGCCGGCTTCGGGCCCGTCGACGTCGCGGCCTCTGACCGGGCCTGGGCGGAGGGCGAGGCCGTCGTCGTGGCCCTTCGTCCGGAGCGGATCGATCTGTCCCGGATCGATCTGTCCCGGATCGATCTGTCCCGGATCGATCTGTCCCGGATCGATCTGTCCCAAGCCGATCCGGCGACGCGCCTGTCCGGGACGGTGGCGGACCGGACCTACCTCGGCGACCGCATCCGCTACGGCGTGCGGCTGTCGGACGGCACCCTCATCCGCGTGATGCGCCCGGCGGCATCCGCGTTCGTCCCCGGGGACACGGTGGCCGTCGACATCGATCCGCGCGCCGCCGCGATATTGCCGCCATGACGCCGCGGCCGCGCCTCCTCCGGTTGCTGCCGGTGCTGCCGTTCCTGTGGCTCGGCGCGTTCTTCCTGCTGCCCGTCCTGATCACCCTCAAGATCAGCCTGTCGGAGCCGGCCACCGCGCAGCCGCCCTACCTGCCCGTGCTCGATTGGAGCACCGGACTCCAGGGCTGGGCCCACTTCCTCGAGGCCCTGGATTTCGCCAACTACGAGACCCTGGCCAACGACAGCCTCTACCGCGATGCCGCCCTGTCGTCGCTGTCCCTGGCGGCGGTGGCCACGCTGATCCTCGCCCTCGTCGGCACGCCCATCGCCCATGCCATGGCGCGTGCTCCGGCGAAGGTTCAGCCATTCCTCGTCGCCCTGGTGATCGTGCCGTTCTGGACGAGCTTCCTCATCCGCATCTACGCCTGGATCGCGATCCTGAAGCCCGAGGGGCTCCTGAGCGCCGGCCTCACGCGCCTCGGGCTCGTCGACCGCCCGCTGGAGATCCTGGGGACGCAGGCGGCGGTGCTGGTCGGGCTGACCTATGCCTACCTGCCGTTCCTGGTGCTGCCGCTCTACGCGGTGATGGCCAAGGCCGATCCGCGCCTACGGGAGGCCGCCGCCGATCTCGGGGCCTCGCCGACGCGGGTGTTCTGGACGGTGACGCTGCCGCTCGCCCGGCACGGGCTCGTGGCCGGGGCACTTCTGTGCTTCATCCCGATGGTGGGCGAGTTCATCGTCCCCGACCTGCTGGGCGGGTCGGACACGCTCATGCTCGGGCGGGTCCTGTGGAGCGAGTTCTTCTCCAACCGCGACTGGCCGCTGGCCTCGGCGGTGGCGATCCTGCTCCTCGTCATCGTGGTCGGCCCCATCGTCGTGTTTCGCGAGGCGGAGACCCGGCGCGGCGAGGCGGCGCGATGAGCGCCGTCGCCAAAGGCGCGTTGATCCTGGGCTTCGCCTTCCTCTACGCGCCCATCGCGGTGCTGGTGGTCTATTCCTTCAACGCCTCGGCATTGGTGACCGTGTGGGGCGGGTTCTCGACGCGGTGGTACGGGGTCCTCCTGTCCGACGGGCCGCTCCTGGCGGCCGCCCTGGTGTCCCTGCGCGTGGCGCTCGCCTCCGCCCTGATCGCGACCGTCATGGGCACCCTGGCCGCCCTCGCCCTGACGCGCAGCGGCCGCTTCCCCGGCCGCGCGCTCTTCACCGGCCTCGTCCATGCCCCGATGGTGATGCCGGAGGTGATCGCGGGTCTGGCGCTGCTGCTCCTCTTCGTCGGGCTCGGGCTCGACCGGGGCATCGCCACCATCGTCATCGCCCATGCGACCCTCGCCACCGGCTTCGTCGCGGTCGTGGTCGGGGCCCGGCTGAAGGGCCTCGATCCGTCCCTGGAGGAGGCGGCGCGGGATCTCGGCGCCGGTCCGGTCAGGGTGTTCCTCACGGTGACGCTGCCGCTGGCGGCACCGGCCCTGGCGGCAGGCTTCCTCCTCGCCTTCACGCTGTCGCTGGACGACCTCGTCGTGGCGAGCTTCGTCTCGGGACCGGGCGCGACGACCCTGCCGATGAGGCTCTACAGCCAGATCCGCCTCGGGGTGAACCCGGAGATCAACGCGGCCTCGACGCTGCTGATCGGGGTGGTGACGGTGGTCGCGCTCACCGCCAGCCGGCTGATGGGACGCGATGCCCGTCCCGGTCAGGGCGCATAGGAGCGGGCGGTGGCCGGAAGGGCGGCCTTGGCAGGAAGCCGCAGCAGGTCGGGCTTCATGACCGCCAGCCCGCGCGGGCCGGCCTCGGACGCATCGGCGAGCAGCGCGCGCACGACGATCGCGTCCCAGGGGCCGGTGATCCCGAACTGCCGGAGTGGAACCTCGGTCTCGGCCGGCGACAGCCCTGCCCGGATGTCGAGGTGGCGCCGGTCGAGCGAGATCGTCCCGGCGAGGGAGGCGGCGACGGTCGGGGCGGCCAGCCGGCCCTGCGTGACGGTGCCCTGTCCGTCCTTGAAGCGCAGGGTGACGGCGGCGCTGGAGAAATCGGTGCGCCCGATCCGCTGCTGCGGCGATCCGGCCGCCGCGTCCGCCGGGCGCTGCAGGAGGGCGCCGAGATCGAGCCCGCTGATCGCCCCGCCCTCGACGGCGAGGCCCGCGCGGCCGTTGGCATTGGCCACGAGGTCGCCCATCGTCGCCGCGCGGCTGTCCATGGCGAAGCTGCCCTTGGCGGGGCCGACGAGCCACCGCTCCTCGCCGAAGGCGGTGAGGAGCGCGCCGAGATCGACCCCCTCGAACGCGCCCTGGGCCTTCACCTCCGTGCCCCGGTCTTCCCCCGGATCGCCGAGCACGACGCGGCCCTTGAGCGTGCCACCCTGGAGATTGGCGCGCCCGAGCGACGCCTCGACGTTGCCGGAGCGGACGATGAGACCGGCGGCGACGTCCTCCACCAGGAGCGGCCCGACCCGCGTCTCGGCGGCCGAGAGCCTCAGGTCGAGGTCGCCCATCGTCGCCGCAGCCAGCGACAGGGAGCGCCCCGTCCACTCCGGGGCGGGCCGGGCATCGCCCTCGATGCCGAAGGCGGTGGCGAGGTCGCGCACCAGCGGCGCGATGTTGAGGGTCTCGGCGGCGAGGGTCGCCTGGATCGCGGGACGCCCCCCGGCGAGCGCGAGCGACCCGGCGCCCTCGAGGCGGTTTCCACCCATCTCCACCCGCAGGCGCGGCAGGATCAGCGTTCCGGCTTCGGTGGTGAAATCGCTCTCGACGACCAACGCATCGAGGAGGGGAGCGAGGGCGACCGTGACGCCGCTCCAATCCAGCATTTCCGGCAGGGACTGGCTGGCGAGCCGCAGGTGGCCCGAGACGGCGTAACGCGCGCCCAGGACGACGCTTCCCTTCGCGTCGAAGGTGGCGGCGGGCCAGGACGCGGTCGCGGCAAAGCGGCTGACACGTCCATCGAGCAGGGCCGGCAGGTCGAGGCCCGACAGGCGCAGCTGGGCGTCCCGCTCCCGCCAGATGCCGCGGGCGACGATCTCGGCGCGGGTTCCCCAAAACGGCGAGGTGAGGCCCAAGGTCACGTCGCTCACCGTCTGGATCGCGCCGTCGCGTGGATCGCGCACCGTCACCGTGGCGCGGGTCAGGCCGAGCCGAAGGGGGCGGGACTCCGCCTCGCTGCCGAAACGCCGGACGATCCTCTCCATCGGACCGCGCCAGCGGTCGTCCGTCTCCGACAGGGGCAGGGTCACGGCGGCGCCGTCGAGGGAGACCGCGTCGAGGTCGACGCGCCCCATGGCCAGGGCGACGAGGCTGAGCTGGAGGCTCAACTGGCCGCCCTCGGCCAGGATCGCCCCGTCCGGACCGCCGGCGGTCAGGCGCGTGCCGGAGACGTTGAGGCGCGGAAACGGGAGGAGCGCGATCTCGGTAGGGCCGTCGGCCGTCAGCGCGATGCCGTAGGACCGCGCCAGATCGTCGGCGACCATCGCGAGCAGGCGAGGGGAGGTCACGCTCCAGGGCAGGCAGGCCGCGACCACACCGGCGCCGAGGGCTGCGACCGCAAGGACGCGCGCACCGGTCCCGGTCCGCGTGCGGACGGGCTCGGTAAGCTCTGGCGACGAGGGGCGCGGCGACATTTCGCTCCGGGAGGAGGGACGGTCCCAGGGGGTGTCCCGACGTCGGCCGCGACCGTGCGGACACGACCTTCCTTACCGGCTCGCACCCGCTTTGTCTCCACGCCGGTCCCGCCTGGGGGCGCCGGGCCGGGGAAAGCCCTGTCGAGTGCTGCCGGAGGGCCGTGTTTCGGCGCCGGCACGGGCGGCTCGGACGGCCTACCCCTAGCGCCGCGGCGGCTCCGCCTCCATCTGACGCGATGCGAAATTCGAGGCGAACGGGTTGGTCGGAGTGCCCGAGCCGAGGGTCCGCTCGCGGGACGAGCCGCAGCCGGCCAGGGGCACGGCGAGAGTCGACAGGACGAGGACGACGATGGCGCGGATCAGCATGACGGTCCTAAAGGATGGGCGACGCGGGATGTCGCCCGCAGCTCCTTAGCGAGGAAGAGGCCTCATGAAACCCCGTGATCTGGAACCCCATCATTTCGAGGAGGACGGTCACCGCTTCGCGGTCGCCTTCGAGCGCTCGCCCGACGGCTGGATCTGCCGGCTGCGACGCGAGAGCGACGGGACGGTCCAGGTCCTGGCCTTCCCCGATGGGCCCGGTTTCGACCCGGACGACGTGCGCGATTCGCTGATCGCCGGCTGCCGGGCGGCGGTCGCCACCCTCGGCTGGGCCGGTACGACGCGGCACTGAAGCGGAACTCCCGCACGGCCCGGTCCGTTCGCCGTCATATCCTCGTACACGGGAACCGAACCGATGACGGACGTCACCTATCACATCGTCGAGCACGACGGCGGCTACGCCTACAAGGTCGGGGACGTGTTCTCCGAGACGTTCCCGAGCCGCGACGAAGCCCTCCAGGCCGCCCAGGCGGCGGCCGCCGAGCAGCAGGTCCCCGGCTCCACCGAGGGCATCCGTTACCAGGACGGCAGTGGCGCCTGGCACGACGAGACCGCGCGCGGCGATGACCGGCCGCGGGCCAAGGTCACCGAATAGGTCTCGACCTCCCCCCGGACATCGACCTGCCGGTGTCCGGGGGGCACCCTTCGCGGGTGGCGAGGCGAGCCTGCGGCCCAAGGCTGTGACGGCAGGGTCGAAAAGGGATACCGCCGCCGGGGGGCCTGGCTATGCGGGTGCCCGCGGTTGGGGAGCCCCGTCATGACGGCAATCATCTTCGTGGGGGCGGCGCTCGCCGAGATCGCCGGGTGCTTCGCGTTCTGGGCGTGGCTGCGCCTGGATCGCTCCGCGCTCTGGCTGCTGCCGGGGCTCGCCGCGCTGGCGCTGTTCGCGCTGCTGCTGACGCGGGTCGAGAGCGAGGCCGCGGGCCGGGCCTATGCCGCTTACGGCGGCGTCTACGTCGCCGCGTCCCTGGCCTGGCTATGGGCCGTCGAGGGGCGCCAGCCCGACCGGTGGGATCTGTCGGGGGGAGCGATCTGCCTTCTGGGCACCGCGGTGATCCTGTTCGGACCTCGGCTCTGACGACGACTGCGTCACTCAGAGAATAGCCCTTAGGCCGCCGGCATCACGGCCGGGTCGTCGCGCCGGCGCGGGCCGGCCGGGGACTGGATGCGGTTGCGCCCCGCTTCCTTGGCGGCATAGAGGGCGAGGTCGGCCGCCTCGACCAGGGCGGCATCGGAGGCCGCCTGGCTGCTGATCGCGACGCCGAGGCTGACGGTGACGCGGCCGAGGCCGTCCTTGCGGGCCGCGTGCGGCACCGCCAGGTCCTCGACGCCGCGGCGGAGCGCTTCGGCGACCTCGAGGGCTTGCACCAGGGTCCGGCCCGGCAGCAGGACGGCGAATTCCTCGCCGCCATAGCGGGCCGCGACGTCGGACGGGCCGGTGGCGTGACGGGCGAGGATGGCGGCGATCGCCCGCAGGCAGTCGTCTCCCGCGCTGTGACCGTAGCGGTCGTTGAAGAGCTTGAAGTGGTCGACATCGAGCAGGATCAACGCGAAGCGGCGACCTTCCACGGCGCCCTGCCAGAGGTCGCCCATGCTGCGCGCGAACCGTCGACGGTTGGCGAGCCCCGTGAGGGAATCGGTGGTGGATAGGCGGGCGAGCATCGTGTTGTCTTCGGCCAGGCGCCTGCCGCGCAGCGTCTCGCGCAGGGTCAGGAGATAGTCGCGCCGGTTCGCGGCCTCGGTCCGCCGGGCGGCCATGAGCGTGAAGTTCATCATGACGAGGAGGTCGATCACGATGACGAGCCCGAGCTCGATCGGGATGTCGGACTTCGTCAGCACCACCGTCGTCGCCAGGACGGCGGTGACCGCGGAGACGATACAGGCCCAGGAGAAGCGCAGCGGCAGCACGTTGCTGCCGAACACGATGCTCAGCATGATCTCGGCCGTGCACAGATAGATGCGCGGCCCGCCCTCCAGGGCCATCAGCAGGATCGGGACGCCGTTGGCGCCGACCATGGCCCCGGCGCACAGCATCTCGCGCAGGCCGCCTCCCACCCGGCTCGACGCCCAGTAGACGAACAGGCCGACCGGCGTGACCACGGCGGCCCTCAGGACCAGGTTGAGCACCCACCAATCCGGCAGCGTGACGAGCCCGGTCAGGTTGTAGATGTTGAACACCAGGATGCCGATGAAGACGGCGTACCTGATCTGGCGGATGCGGTCCTGGCGGGTGTCGGCCTCGAAACGGGCCTCGAGGACCGGACCGAAGCTGTCGAGGAAGCGTCCCGAGCGCAGGCAGCGGTCGGCCGCATCGAGCAGCACCGCATCCAGGGTCGCCGAATCGTTGGCGGCGGCGGGGCCTCCCGCCGGCCGTTCGGTCTGGCCAGAGCCGTATGGCACGCCGTCACCTCGTCTCGCGTTCGGCCGCGGGAGGCGGGAGCCTGGGCCCATAAGATGACGATATCGCTAACGGGAACGGCGCGATCCGCACGGGGTTTGCGCTCCGGGGCGGATGTCGTGCATGCGGTGTCCCGTCGACCCCGCCGCATCGCGCGGCCGCCATCCGGAGATCGCCCGTGACGTCTTCCAACCCGCGCCGGCCCGACCACGAGATCGATCCGCTCTTCATCGAGCGGTGGTCGCCGCGCGCCTTCACGGGAGAGGCGGTGCCGGAGGCCGAGCTGCTGCGGATGTTCGAGGCGGCGCGCTGGGCGCCTTCGGCCTACAACTCGCAGCCCTGGCGCTTCCTCTACGCCCTGCGCGACACGGCCCATTGGCCGGTGTTCTTCGACCTCCTGGTGCCCGGAAACCAGAAGTGGGTGAAGGACACCGGCGCCATCGTGATCCTGGTGTCGAGCACGCACATGAAGGCGGGCGACGAGCTGAAGCCGTCCTGGAGCCATTCGCTCGATGCCGGCGCGGCCTCGGCCAACTTCCAGCTCCAGGCGATCCGCCAGGGGTGGCACGCCCACGGCATGACCGGGTTCGACCGGGAGCGGGCGGTCGCCGCCCTCAACGTGCCCGCCGACCACCGGGTCGAGGCGGCCTACGGCGTCGGGCGCGCGGTGGCGCGGGCCGAGCTCACGCCCGAGCAGGTCGCCAAGGAGACGCCCAACGGACGCCGGCCGATCACCGACTTCGTCCATGCCGGCGGCTTCAAGCCCGCCGGGACGTGAGCGCTTCCGCCATGCTGGCCAGCGCGCCCGATTACGACCGCCTCGTCGCCGGCTTCGCCTGGGCGATTCCGGAGCGGTTCAACATCGGCGTCGACGTCTGCGACCGCTGGGGGCTGCGCGAGCCGCAGCGCCCGGCGATCGTCGAAGTCGGCGGCGACGGCACCGTGGCGGCCACCACCTTCGGCGCGCTCAAGGCGGGGTCCGACGCCCTGGCCGCTGGCCTGGTGGCCCTGGGGATCGCGCCGGGCGAGCGCATCGGCATTCTGTTGCCGCAATCGGCCGCCGTCGTCGTGGCCCATGCGGCGGCCTACAAGATCGGCGCCATCGCCCTGCCGCTGGCCGGCCTGTTCGGCCCCGAGGCGCTGCGATACCGCCTCGCCGATGCGGGTGCGCGGGTCCTGATCACCGACGCGCCCGGCCTCGCCAAGCTGGCCGCCATCCGCTCCGACCTGCCCGCTCTGGCCCATGTCGTCTCGACGGACGGCGCGGCGCAGGGCGTCCTCGGCTGGGACGACCTCCTCGCTTCGGCGCCGGCGGGGTTTTGCCCGCGCGACACCCTGGCCGACGATCCGGCCCTGATGATCTACACCTCCGGCACCACCGGCCTCGCCAAGGGTGCGCTCCACGCCCATCGGGTGCTGCTCGGCCACCTGCCGGGCTGGGCGATGATGCACGACTTTCCCCCGAGACCCGGCGACCTGATGTGGACGCCCTCGGACTGGGCCTGGGCCGGCGGCCTCCTCAACGTCCTGATGCCGAGCCTGCACCACGGCGTGCCGGTGGTGGCCCGCCCTACCGCCCGGTTCGATCCCGAGGGCGCGTTCCGGTTCATCGCCGACCAGGGCATCACCAACGTGTTCCTGCCCCCCACCGCGCTCAGGATGCTGCGCGGCGTGCCCGATCCGCGCGGGCGCTTCGACCTCTCGGCCCTGCGCAACATCGCCTCGGCCGGCGAGGCGCTGGGGCCCGAGACCTTCGCCTGGGCGCGCAGCGAACTCGGGCTGACCATCGGCGAGGCCTACGGCCAGACCGAGTGCAACCTCGTGCTGGCCGCGTGCCGGGCCGCCGGCGTGGCGCGGCCGGGGTCCACCGGGCGCCCGGTGCCGGGGCACCGCGTGATGGTCCAGCGCCCCGACGGCCGCGAGACGGAGGTCGACGAAGTCGGCGAGATCGCGGTGGCCCGGCCCGACCCGGTGATGTTCCTGTCCTACTGGAACCAGCCCGAGGCCACTGCCGCCAAGTTTCGCGGCGACTGGATGCTGACCGGCGATACCGCCCGGCGCGACGCCGACGGCTACGTCCACTTCGTCGGCCGCGAGGACGACCTCATCACCTCGGCCGCCTACCGCATCGGCCCCACCGAGATCGAGGACTGCCTCCTGCGCCACCCGGCCGTCGCCCTGGCGGCGGCGGTGGGCAAGCCCGATGCGCTGCGCACCGAGATCGTGAAGGCCTTCGTGGTGCTGCGCCACGGATTTTCGGCGAGCGACGCCCTGGCGGACGAGATCCAGGCCTTCGTGCGCACCCGGCTCTCCGCCCACGAGTACCCGCGCGAGATCGCGTTTCGCGACAGCCTGCCGATGACGACGACCGGCAAGATCATCCGGCGGCAGCTGCGCGACGAGGGGTGAGCGATCTCGGTCGCCGCGGTGTGTTCGACCGGACCTTCATACCCCTCCTCACACGAGGCGGAAGCGAGGCGCTCGCTTTCATCCACGCTCGTCACGCGATCCCGTATCGGGCGTCGGCGCGGTGCCCCCGGTGCCGGATCGGGGCGCCGTGGCACCCTTCCCGCCGACGACCGGCAACCCGAGAAGCATGGCCAGATCCGGTGCCGCGCCGTCCCCGAGCAGGTCGGCCAGGGTGTAGCCGTCGAGCACGGCGAGGAAGGCGGCCAGGGCCTCGCCCAAGGCACGGCGCAGGCGGCATGGCGCCGTGATGGCACAGGCGCCCCCGGAGAAACACTCCACCAGGGCGAGGTCCTCCTCCGTCTGCCGCACGACGGCGCCCACGACGATCTCGGCGGGCGGACGGGCGAGCCGCAGGCCGCCGCCGCGGCCGCGCAGGGTGTGGACGAGGCCGAGCCGCCCGAGCTGGTGCACGACCTTGGTGAGGTGGCTCTCCGAGATCCCATAGGCGCGCGCGATCTCGGCGATCGAGCTCAAGCCGGTGTCGTTGAGCCCGAGATAGATCAGGGTGCGGAGGGAGTAATCTGTGTAGCGAGTGAGGCGCATGGCCACCTCCTACAGGCTTTCGAAGATACATTCTGCTTGCATCTTTTGCATCTCGGCTCCAAAGGTTCATTGTAAATGAACCTTTGGAGCTCGCCGTGTCCCAGCCGCTGACGCCCGCCACCGTCGCCCTCATCAAGGCCACCGTTCCCGCCCTGGAGGCCCATGGCCTCACCATCACGAAGCGGATGTACGAGCGCCTGTTCCAGGACCCGGCGATGCGCGACCTCTTCAACCAGTCGCACCATGGCGAGAACGGCTCGCAGCCCAAGGCGCTCGCCCTGGCGGTCCTGGCCTATGCCCGACACATCGACGACCTCGGAGCCATGAGCGGAGCCGTGGAGCGGATCGCCCAGAAGCATGTCGCCCTCAACATCCTGCCCGAGCATTATCCCTTCGTGGCCGACGCGCTGCTCGGCGCGATCCAGGACGTGCTCGGCGACGCCGCCACGGCGGAGATCTGCGCGGCCTGGGGCGAGGCCTACTGGTTCCTGGCGCATATCCTGATCGGCCGGGAGGCCGCCATCGCCCGCGACTTGGCGCACAAGCCCGGCGGCTGGAACGGGTGGCGCGACTTCGTCATCGAATCGGTGGCCGAGGAAAGCGAGACGATCCGCTCCTTCGTGCTGGCGCCGCGCGACGGCCTGCCCGTCCTGCGCCACGAACCCGGGCAGTACCTCGGCTTCCTCCTCGACCCGCCGGGGCGGGGGGTGCTCAAGCGCAACTACTCGATCTCCTGCGCGCCGAACGACCGCGCCTACCGCATCACGGTCAAGCGCGAGGGCGGCGCCGGCCAGCCCGCCGGGATCGTCTCCCACTGGCTGCACGCGCAGGCTGGGCCGGGCACGGCGATGCGGGTGGCGCCACCGGCCGGCGAGTTTGTCCTCGACCGTTCGAGCGACGCACCGGTCGTGCTCGTCAGCGGCGGCGTCGGCCTGACGCCGATGCTGAGCATGCTGGAGACGCTGGTGCAGAGCGGCGATGCGCGTCCGGTCTGGTACGTCCACGGCGCCCTGAACGGGCGCGTCCACGCGATGCGCGAGCATGTCCGCGCCCTGGCCGCCCGGTCGGGCAACGTCCGGCTGCAGACCTTCTACGCCTCGCCGGAGGCCGGCGACCGACCGGGCGTCGACTACGACGTCCCCGGCCTCGTCACCGCCGATTGGCTCGCGGCCCGCACGCCGCTCGGCGAGGCGACCTACTACCTGTGCGGCCCCAAGCCGTTCCTGGCGGCCCTCGTCAACGGCCTCGCCCGCCACGGCGTGCCCGCCGAGCGGGTGAAATTCGAGTTCTTCGGCCCCGCCGACGAACTGCTGGAGGAGCCCCGCCAGGCCGCGTGACTCCGGCGGCACGGCGGATCGTCCGCGAGGGGATCGGGCCGGGCGGTCCGGTCCCTTCTTTCGCCGCTGCCGCCCGGTGCGTCTCGTTCGTGGACCGGGCGCGTCGTCACGCCGGCCGGCACCCGCTGCGCCGACCCGCCGACCTCGAGGTTCGCATAAAGACATCTTTATGTCTTGATTGCTTCCTACCCCGGCGCCTGCTAGAGGCTCAGCCCAAGCGCAACGCGAGACGAGAGAGCGAACCACATGGCCCAGATTTCCCCGGCCCAGGATTACATCGTCAAGGACATCGGCCTGGCCGAGTACGGCCGCAAGGAGATCTCGATCGCCGAGACCGAGATGCCCGGCCTGATGGCCACGCGTGAGGAATACGGTGCGTCGCAGCCCCTCAAGGGCGCAAAGATCGCCGGCTCGCTGCACATGACGATCCAGACCGCGGTGCTGATCGAGACGCTCAAGGCTCTCGGCGCCGACATCCGCTGGGTGTCCTGCAACATCTATTCGACCCAGGACCACGCCGCCGCGGCCATCGCCGCCGCCGGCATCCCGGTGTTCGCCATCAAGGGCGAGACCCTTGAGGAGTACTGGGACTACACGTCGAAGCTGTTCGACTGGCATGGCGGCGGCATGCCGAACATGATCCTCGACGACGGCGGCGACGCCACCATGTTCGTCCACCTGGGCCTGCGCGCCGAGAACGGCGACACCGCCTTCCTCGACAAGCCCGAGTCGGAAGAGGAGGAGGTGTTCTTCGCCCTCCTGAAGAAGAAGCTCGCCGAGAAGCCCAAGGGCTGGTTCGCGGGCCTGGCCGAGTCGATCAAGGGCGTCTCGGAAGAGACCACCACCGGCGTCCACCGCCTCTACAACCTCGCCAAGGAGGGCAAGCTGCTCTTCCCGGCGATCAACGTGAACGACGCCGTCACCAAGTCGAAGTTCGACAACCTCTACGGCTGCAAGGAGTCGCTCGTCGACGGCATCCGTCGCGGCACCGACGTCATGATGGCCGGCAAGGTCGCCATGGTCGCGGGCTTCGGCGACGTCGGCAAGGGGTCTGCCGCCTCCCTGCGCAACGCCGGCTGCCGCGTCCTGATCTCGGAGATCGACCCGATCTGTGCCCTCCAGGCCGCCATGGAAGGCTACGAAGTCGTGACGATGGAAGACGCGGCCCCCCGCGCCGATATCTTCGTGACCGCCACGGGCAACAAGGACATCATCACGATCGACCACATGCGCGCCATGAAGGACCGCGCGATCGTGTGCAACATCGGCCACTTCGACAACGAGATCCAGGTCGTCGGCCTGAAGAACATGACCTGGTCCAACATCAAGCCGCAGGTGGACGAGATCACCTTCCCCGACGGCCACCGCATCATCCTCCTGTCGGAGGGGCGCTTGGTGAACCTCGGCAACGCCACCGGCCACCCGTCCTTCGTGATGTCGGCCTCCTTCACCAACCAGACGCTCGCCCAGATCGAGCTCTGGACCAACCCGGGCAAGTACGAGCGTCAGGTCTACACGCTGCCCAAGGCGCTGGACGAGAAGGTGGCCATGCTCCACCTCGAGAAGATCGGCGTGAAGCTCTCCAAGCTCCGCCCCGATCAGGCCGCCTACATCGGCGTGTCGCAGACCGGCCCGTTCAAGCCGGATCACTACCGCTACTGATACTGACGGTGGGGCGGCCCCGGCCGCCTCGGTCCGCTGCGTGACGGAAAAGCCCGGCTCGATGCCGGGCTTTTTTCGTGTCCGGGGCCGCGCCGCCGGGGGCGGGCGAGGGCGTCCGGTGTGTCTTTTCTGCGGCCTCCCGGCGGCACGTGATCCGGTTCGGGTCAAAGTTAAGCTTCGCCCCCTTCCTGCGGGATTCCGGCTCGCGCTAGTGTGGGTCGGAGTCGCCGGATACGGCGAGTCGCCAGCCGATGACGGGGTCGGTCTGTTGCGACGTGGTGGCGCCTCATCGGCAGGTCGTGGAGGCGGGGCGAAATGTGGGTCGATCGAGCGGTGCAGATCAGGGTCTGCGTCGGCGCTCTGCTCGTCGGTGCGTCCGGCGCTTCCGCCCTGGCCGCTGGCCCGGGCGCGACGACCCAGGCAACCGCGGCCCCGGGAACCACGTCCTTAGGAACGACCTGGGCCACCGACGTCATACAGCACACCCACAACGCCGCCGGTCTCGCGATCCTGATCGGCCTCACGGTGTTCGCCACCATCCTCTCGCTGCTGCACATGCGCGAGCGGTCGCGCTGGACCCGGCGCGAGGGTGACCTCGCCTCGGAGCTCGCCCGCCTGCACGGGTCGCACGACCTCGCCGAACTGCTGCTCAACGCCGAGCGCCAGGTCATCGTGACCTGGGCCGGGCGGGGCGATCCCGTGATTGAGGGCGACGTGACGCTGGCCCTGCCCGAGGGTCGTAGCCTCGCCGGCGGGTCCGAGCGCATCCTCGCCTTCTCGACCTGGCTCGCGGCGAGCGACGCCGGAGCGCTCGATGCCGCCGTGCTCGCCCTGCGCGAGCGCGGGACCGGTTTTCGCCTGAGCCTGCGCGCCCAGGACGGCCGCTACATGGAGGCGCACGGCCAGGCGCTCGCCGGCCGCGCCCTGCTGCGCCTGCGCGAGACAAGCGAGGAGCGCCGCCAGCTCAACGAGTTGCGCCACCGCCTCGACGAGGCCAAGCGCGGCCTCTCGGCCCTCTCGAACCTGCTCGACGCGATTCCCCAACCGGTCTGGCAGCGCGACCAGGACGGGGCCCTGGCCTGGGTGAACACCGCCTATGTCGCC
This sequence comes from Methylobacterium sp. Leaf466, assembly GCF_001425565.1. Taxonomy (NCBI): domain Bacteria; kingdom Pseudomonadati; phylum Pseudomonadota; class Alphaproteobacteria; order Hyphomicrobiales; family Methylobacteriaceae; genus Methylobacterium; species Methylobacterium sp. Leaf466. The sequence continues at coordinate 131,760 of NZ_LMRC01000033.1, forward strand.
GCCGTGGAGGCCCCGAGCCGCGAGGGCGCCGTCGTCGCCGGCATCGAGCTCCTGGACCGGCAGGCCCGCGAGATGATCGCCCGGCACGACGGCGCACGGCCGGGCTCGGGCGCGCGCGGCGCCTTCCGCCTGTCGGCGGTGGTGGCCGGCGGCCGGCGCAACCTCGACGTCACCGAATCGGTGATCGAGGGCGGCCGGGTCGGCATCGCCGTGGACGTCTCCGAGCTCGAGAGCGTGCGCGCCGACCTGCAGCGCCAGATGGACGCCAACGTCCGCACCCTCGACCAGCTGCCCACCGCCGTGGCGATGTTCGACGCCCGCCAGCGCCTCATCTTCCACAACGCCGCCTATCGGCACCTGTGGGGCCTCGACCAATCCTTCCTCGAGCAGCGGCCCCTCGACGGCGAGATCCTCGACCACCTGCGCGCCTCGCGAAAGCTTCCCGAGCAGGCGGATTTCAAGTCCTGGAAATCGGACGTGCTCGCCGCCTATCGGGCGGTAGAGGCCAACGAGACCTGGTGGTACCTGCCCGACGGCCGCTCCCTGCGCGTGGTCGCCGACCCCAACCCCCAGGGCGGCCTGACCTACCTGTTCGACGACGTCTCCGAGAGCGTGAAGCTCGAATCCCGCTACAACGCCCTGATGCGGGTGCAGGCCGAGACGCTGGACACCCTCAAGGAGCCGGTGGCGGTGTTCGGGGCCGATGGCCGCCTCACCTTCGCCAACCGCGCCTTCGCCACCGCCTGGCGCCTCGACGCGGCGATGCTGGTGGAGCGGCCGCGGGTCGACGCGGTGATCGCGGCCTGCCGCATCCTGTCCCCGGACGAGGAGCCCTGGCTTGACATCCGTGCCGCCGTGACCGACCTCGAGACCCGCGCCGGGCTCACCTGCCGCCTGGAGATCGTCGACGGCACCGTGCTCGACTGCGCCACGCAGCCGCTGCCGGAGGGCGCCACCCTGCTCACGCTCATCGACGTCACCGCCAGCGTCAACGTGGAGCGGGCGCTCACCGAGAAGAACGACGCCCTGGAGCGCGCCTCGCTCCTGCGCGACACCTTCGTCCACCACGTCTCCTACGAGCTGCGCTCGCCGCTCACCAACATCATCGGTTTCACCCAGCTCCTCGGCGACGAGACCGTGGGCGCTCTCAACGACCGCCAGCGCGAGTACTCGGACCACATCATGCGCTCGTCCGGCGCCCTCCTCGTGATGATCAACGACATCCTCGACCTCGCCTCGATCGATGCGGGCTCCCTCGAACTGTCGCGGGAGGTGGTCGACGTGCGCGCCACGGTGGAGGCTGCGGTGCGCGGCCTCGAGGACCGGTTCGCGGAATCGGCGATCACCCTCGACCTCGCGGTGCCCGACGACATCGGCAGCTTCGTCGCGGACGGCAAGCGGGTGCGCCAGATCCTGTTCAACCTCCTCTCCAACGCAGTGGGTTTCTCCGCGCCGGGCCAGACCGTGCGGGTGGAGGCGCGCCGCGAGGGCGACGAACTCGTGCTGTCGGTGGCCGACCACGGCCGCGGCATGCCTGTCGACGTCGCCGCGCGGGTGTTCGACCGGTTCGAGAGCCATACCCTGGGCACCCGCCATCGCGGCGTCGGACTGGGCCTGTCGATCGTGCGCTCCTTCGTCGAGCTGCACGGCGGGCGCGTCGCCCTGGACTCGGCCCCTGGCGCCGGCACCCGCGTCACCTGCACCTTCCCGGTCACCGATCCCCTCGCCCACCGCGCCGCGGCCGAATGACGGCCCGGCGGTTCGGGTCGCCGACCGTCGGACCTACGGCGTCGGTGGCAGGCTGTTCTTGACGAGGTACTTGAGGCCACGGTCGAACGAGACGTCGTTGTCGCCTCTGATGTCGACGCTGTAGGCCTGCTCGGGTTTGTCGCCCCTGAGGTCCTTCACGTAGACGTTGATGTTCAGGATGAGGTTGGAGACCTTCTGGATTTCGCCCGTGACGGCGACGTCGGCACCCAGCGTCCTGGCGTAGTCCTCGGCGCAGCCGTTGCAGTTACGCAGGCCCGCCCCCCGGGTGACCCGGTCCTCGACCGGGCCGGTCGATACGATCGCATAGCGACCGCTCTGCGACAGCAGCGACCGAAGCTGGTCGCTCAACGGCTTCAGGCGGGCCACATCGGCCTCGGTCGGCCCCTGGATTCCGAGGTTCGCGAGCTGGAAGTCGAAGACCGCGGCCTTGGGAGGCTCCGCATGGGCTGCGGTCATGGTCGCCAGCATGGCCCCGATGGAGATCGTCAGCGTGCGGGAGATCGACAGCGTGCGAGAGATCGTCATGGGCGGTCCTTCACGGTATTCGCGTTCCCAATGAACGCGCGTGACGGTCGATCGACCTCATGTTCCGGGAAACCCTCTTTTCGAGACCTCCAATCGATCCGCCTCGCATCGGCGAGCCGCCGGGCCGAGAACGCTCCGGACGGCCTCCCGATACGCTTGAGCGGAGGACCTTCGCGGAGCCTGCTCAGGGCTGGGCGGCCTTGCGCAGGGGCCTGGCGAAACGCTGGCCCGTGAGGGTGAAGCCGGTGGCGAGACAGAACCCCTGCGAGTCCGGCCGGTCTACATCGACCAGGGCTTCCAGGCTGGCGCAGCCCGCCACCCGCGCCGCCTGCGCCGCGGCCTTGAGGAGGAGCCGGCCGATGCCCCGGCGGCGGTCGTCGGGCGCCACCAGGAGCACCGTGATCTGGGCGACCGGGGCGCCGGATAGGAGGGTCCGGTACCAGTTCATTACCACGAGCCCGGAGGGTGGGCCCCACTCCACCGCGATGAGGGCGGCGGCCTGCTCGCGCCGCAGGATGTCAAGGCGGTCCGCCGCGTCGCGGGCCGACAGCGTCAGGCCGCAGGCGTCGAACAATTGCGACAGCCCGGGGGCGTCGCCGGCCGCGGCGGCGCGGATCTCCAGGCCGTATCGTGTGCCCAAACCCATCTCCGCGCGTGAAAGGCTGCCGGCCGCCGCCGCCGCCCCGGACTTTCCGGGCATATAGGCCGCCCGGTTCGAACGGCGACGGACCCGCGCGGGTCACGGCGTTGCGTGATTGGACACCGGCCGCCTATAGGGCGTCGAGACGACCGTCTCCGATCGCAGGACCCTCATGTCCGCCCTTCCCAGCCGCCGCGCCGTTCTGTTGCCGCTCGCCGGGTTGGCCTGCCTCGCCCCCGCCGTCCTGAGCGCACCGGCCCCGGCACAACCGGCCTCCGCCATCCCCGTGTTCCGGCGCGGCATCGGCGTCTCGCACGCGATGGGCTGGGCCGAGGTCGCGGAGGACGGCTCCTATGCCGATCCGCCGTTCTCGGGGCCGCGCTTCCGCTTCGACGGGCACCAGCGCAGGGCGATCCGCGCGGCGGGTTTCGACTTCGTCCGGCTCGCCGTCGACGTCGGCCCGTTCCTCGCCGCGGACGCAGCCAGGCGCGCGCGCATCGACCGCTTCCTCGTCGAGACCGTTGAGGCACTCCTCGACGACGGCCTCGGGGTGGTGGTCGATCTCCATCCCAGCGACATGCACCCGGCCTACACGCCGACCGCGCTGACCGGGGGCGCCGCTGCGCCGGGGTTCCTCGCCTACCTGGGGTTGGTGACTCGGACCGCGGCCAATCTCGCCGCGCTGGTCGTACGGCGGCGCCCGGTGTCGGCGCCGCGGCTCGCGTTCGAACTGATGAACGAGCCGGAGGTGTCGCAGGCAGCCTGGCAGCCGATGCTGGAGGCGGCCTACCGGGCCGCCCGCCAGGGTGCGGCCACATTGCCTCTCGTCCTCGGGGGCGGCGAGCAGAACGCGGCCGCCTCCCTTGAAGCCCTCGACCTCCGGCCGTTCGTGAACGATCCGGCGGTGCTCTACACGTTCCACAGCTACGAGCCCTGGCAGTTCACGCACCAGGGCGTGCAGGGCAACCCGGCCTTTCCCTTCGACGCGGTCCCCTATCCGGCACCGGCGACGCCGCAGGCGATGGAGCGGGCCACCGCTGCGCGGATCGCCGGCCTCCGACCCGCGGCGCCGCGGGATGCGGCGGCGGCCGCCGACGCCCTGCGCCGCTACAGCCGGTCCGGATTCGATCGGGCCGCCCTCGATGCGATCTTCCGCAGGGTGAGCGCCTGGCGACAGGCGCGAAAGCTGCCCGCCCATGCGATCCTCCTCGGCGAGTTCGGGGTTCGCCTCACGCCCTACCTGCGCACGGACGAGGGGGCGGCGGCGCGCACCCGCTGGCTGCACGACATGCGTAACCTTGCCGAAGAGCACGGGTTCGCCTGGGCCGCCTGGACCTATGTCGGGAGCGGCGGCTTCGCCCTGGCCGAGGACGAGGTCGGCCCCGGCTTCGACCCGGCCACCGGCGGCGCGCTCGGCCTCACCGCCAGCGCTGCGAAGCCGAAGCGCCCCTGATCGCATCGCCGATCGCGGCAACGGTTTCTTGACCGCGATTCCCGTCTCGCGCCGATCCAGACCCCCGCATCGCCTTCTCGGCGCGCCGATTGCGGCATGGGGCCATCGAAGGGCCGCGCCGGTCTCGAAACGGTACGGCCCCGTCCGGCCGTGACGCGTCGATGCGGCCGGCATCCCATCAGCGACGAGACATCGAGATGCAATCCGTCAAGAACCTGATCTTCCACGGCGTCGGTGTGGGTGCCATGGGCCTCGCGGCCGCGCGCCACCGTATCGGCGGCTACCGCAGGCCCACCGATTTCTCGTCGTCGGACCTCGCCCAGGCGATCGAGCACGTCGTGGCGATTGTCCAGGATTGGAACGACACCCTGTCCCGACTCGGAACGCCCGAGCACGGTTTTCGAGGGCTCGACGTGCTCGAACTCGGTCCCGGCGCCACCCTCGGCACCGGCGTCCTGCTCCGGGGGCTCGGGGCTGCGTCCTACCTCGCCGTCGACGTCAACGAACTGGCTACTCAGACGCCCTCTGCCTTCTATCGCATGATCGCCGAGGCGCCGCTCCCCGACGGATGCGATCCCGTCATCGTGCGCGCCGTCGCCGAATCTCTCGCACAGGGTCGGGATGCGGGGGTCGGCTATGCGACCGACCCGGATTTCGACATCGGGCGCGCCGTGGCCGGCCGGACCTTCGATGTGGTGGTCAGCAACGCGGCGTTCGAGCATTTCGACGACGTCGATGCGGTGATCGCCGATCTTGGACCGGTCCTGCGTCCGGGGGCGGTCTTCATCGCGATGGTCGATTTCCAGACCCATTCCCGCTGGGTCCGCCGCGTCGATCCCAACAGCATCTACCGCATCGGCCCGTCCCTCTACCGGGCCATGACGTTCCCGGGGCAGCCCAACCGCCTGCGGCCGCGCGACTACCTGAAGTTGCTCGCCCGCCACGGCTGGCGGGACGCGCAGGTGCGCCCCGTCGACCGGGCGCCCCCGGACTACCTCGCCTGGAGCCGACGCTCGCTGGCCTCGGGCTATCGCGACGACGACGCCCGCATGGACGTGCTCACCGGGATCGTCACCGCCCGCAAGCCCTGACCGCCCGCAAGCCCTGACCGGGCGCCGCGGCCGGTCGGGGCCGCGGCACATCCGTTCGGGAGCGGCCCCGTATCGTGATGAAGAGACCATGAAGAACATCGGCGAACCGCGGTCGTTCACGGCATCGCTCGTGTGCAGGGCGAATGGTTTTCTCAGGTGGTCTTGGCGACGCCATGGTGTGTCGGGGCTGAAGGACCGATTTCGGTAATCATGTCTCGTATTTTAAGAAACGCCGGCCCGGATCGCGCGTTCATGCGCGGAACAGCGATCGGTGAACGCAGATTAACAATCGTGGTCGTTGCCGAGATCGCGAAAATTATCAGTATCGATATCGGGTAAATTTACCTCGTCTCGATCCTTCGCTTTGCTCAAGAGCCGTCTGATGGCAACAGTTCGATCTCAAAGGACCGATGCAGTGAGGGGCTCCGACATGCACGACGATCGTCAGGAGCCCAGTCCGCCGTCGGGGACGTCTCCCTCGGTCACGATCGTCATCAAGGCCCTCAACGAGGAGGGCTGCATCGCCCGGGCCATCGAAAGCGCCACTACGGCGCTGGCCGCGGCCGGTGTCTGCGACGGGGAGGTGATCCTCGCCGACAGCCGCTCCGAGGACAGGACCGCCGAGATCGCGGCGGCGCGCGGCATCGCGGTGGCGCGCCTGTCCGACGCGGTGCCGCGCAGCTGCGGCATCGGCCCCCAGCTCGGCTACCAGCATGCGCGCGGCGACTTCGTCTGCCTGATCGACGGCGACATGGCGCTGGCGCCCGGGTTCCTGAGGGAGGCGCTGGCGTTTCTGCGCGACCATCCCGAAGTCGCCGGCGTCGGCGGCGGCGTGCGGGACGTCAACGTCGTCAACCTCGAGTTCGACCGCCGCGCCCGTCGCGGTGCGGCGGACCTGCGGCCGGGTCCCGTGGACCGGCTCAACGGCGGCGGCCTCTATCGGCGCGGTGCCATCGCCACGGTGGGCTATTTCAGCGACCGCAACCTGCACGGCTACGAGGAGTTCGATCTGGCCGTCCGCCTGCGCACCGCGGGCTGGTCGCTGCATCGCCTGGCGACGCCCTTCGTCGACCACTACGGCCACACCATGGGCGGCTATCCGCTGCTCCTGCGCCGGATCACCAGCCGCTACCTCGACGGGATCGGCGAGCTCCTGCGCGGTGCGCTGGGCAAGCCGCACCTGCGCACCACGTTGCGCGACCTGCCGGAGATCCGGTTGTGGCTCGCCGTCTATGTGGGCTGGGCACTCGGGCTCCTGGCGGTCATCGCCCTCCCGGCTGACCTGGCGCTCGCGGCCCTCGGCGTGCTCGTCCTGGTGCCGGTGGCGGGGATGAGCCTGCGCTACCGCTCGCTGCCCCTCGGCATCTACGCCTTCGTGGCCTGGAACGCGCACGCCTTCGGCATGGCGCGGGGCTTCCTCAGGCCCAGGGTCGCGCCGGATCTCAGGATCGAGGCCACCTTCCTGCCGGCCAAGCCGAAGGACAAGACGACGGTCGCGGGTGCCGCCGCTAGCAGGTCCGCGCCGGCGCGGTCGGTCCCGGCGCCCGCCGAGGCGCAGCCGGGCCTGGGCGAGGTCTCCCGTGCCACCGCGACGGCGGTCATGGCCGGTGCGCTCTGTGTGGTGCCGGCCAGCCGGACGATTCCCGCCGGCCTGCCGGGAGGCGACCTCCGCGGCCTGGTCGACCTCGACGCGCGCTCGCCACTCCCCGACCGCATCCGCGACGGGGCGACGGCCTGCCCGGACGGCGGTCGTCGCCATGCCGCACCGACAGCTTCGGACGACTACCATGTATAAGTATTCGGAGCCTTCGCGAGACATGCCGGCGGCACGTGGCCCGGCGCCCACGCGCAGCGCGGCGATGGCGGCCGTGACGCCCCACCCCTTTCCCGTCGAGCCGGCGCCGCTGACGCCGATGGTGTTGGCCTTCATGGTCTGGCGCCACCGGGTGCAGGTGGCCGCCTCCGGCCTCGCCGTCGCCGCCCTGGGGCTGGCCTTCGGCGTCCTGGCGCCCGCGAAATACGCCGCCTACACCCAGCTCATCATCGACCCCACCGACCTGCGCGTCACCGACCGCAGCCTGCGCACGTCGAGCCAGTTCAGCGACGCCCTGGTCGCCCAGGTGGAAAACCAGGTCCGCGTCATCACCTCGTCCTCCGTCCTCGACCGCGTGATCGCGGCCGAGCGCCTCGATCGGGACGACGAGTTCAACCCCACGGGCTCGCCCGGCCTCGTCTCGGGGATCACCGCGTCCCTGCGCGGCCTCTTCGGCGGCGGCGAGCCGCAGCGCCAGCCCGCCCCCGGGCTGATGGCCCTGCGCGCGCTGGAAAAGGTCGTGGGCGCCAAGCGCGACGAGCGCACCTACGTCGTCACCATCAGCGCCACGAGCCGCGACCCGGACAAGGCGGTACGTCTCGCCGATGCGGTGGTGGACGCCTACGTCACCGAAACGGCACAGACCCGGGACGAGGTCAGCCGCAAGATCGCCGGCTCGCTCAACGACCGCATCACGGAACTCAAGAGCGCGGTGGAGCAGGCCGAGCAGAAGATCGAACGCTACAAGCGCGCCAACAACATCGTCTCGGCGGTGGGTTCGAGCGTTACCGAGCAGCAACTCGTCACGGCCAGCACCCGCTACCAGACCGCCGTCAACGCGGTGGCGCAGGCGCAGTCGCGCTACCAGCAGGTCATGCAGGCCCGCAGCAGCGGCGATGTCGGTGCCATTCCCGACGCGCTCCAGTCGAACACCGTCATGAACCTGCGCAGCCAGGTCACCGAGGTGCAGCGGCGCCTGAGCGACCTCTCCGCCACGCGCGGCCGCCGCCACCCCGAGGTGATCGAGATCACCGCGCAGGAGACCACGGTGCGCCGGGCCCTGAACGAGGAACTCGGCCGGATCGCGGTCGCCGCCAAGACCGACCTCGACCGGGCCCGGGCCGACGAGCGCGAGATCCAGCGGACCTACGAGACCCTGAAGGCCGCCGTGAGCACGAAGGACGACGCCAGCGTGCGCCTGCGCGAACTCGAGCGCGACCTACAGGCGAGCCGCTCGGTCTACGAGACCTTCCTGAACCGGACTAAGGAGGTCTCGGAGCAGACGAAGATCGACGAGGCCAACATCCGCGTGATCTCGCGGGCCCAGGTTCCGGAGCGGCGTTCGTATCCGCCGCGCACCCTCCTGCTCGTCATCGTCGGCCTGGTGGTGGGGCTGGCCCTCGGGGTCGGGATCGCCATCGCGCGGGGCCTCATCCGCAAGAGCGGCCTCACGCTTCGGCCGAACCGGACACCCGGCGCCCTCTCGATCCGACGGTCCTAGGAACCCCGCGCAGGGCCGGGCTTCACCGACCCCGCCTCCACCCACGACGTCCCGCCCCGGGACGAAGCACCGACGTCCGCGGTGAGGCTCGGACGGACGCTCGCCACCGCGCGACACCGGTCCGCGGGGACGGCTGGCGACGACGATCGGATGTCCCCGTCGAGGGGATCGACACTGAGGAGGACAGCGCATGACTGCGATAACCAAACAGGTCCGGACCGGGTTTCAGCTCCTCGCCGAGGGCCGCCTTCGCGAGGTGGCGCGCCGGGCCGGCGCGCGATTCGGCGGCAGGATGTTCGAGCGCACCGTCGCCTTTGGCTTGCGCCGCGACCTGACGGTGCCCTTCCCCGCGCCGGCGGCGCGGATCGCCATCACCGTGCGCGAGGCCACGGAGACCGACGCCGCGCACCTGTTCGAGCATCTGCCCGAGGACACCGATCCCGCCGACCGGCAGGAACTCGCCTGGCGCCATGCCCATTTCCGCAACCGGATCCCGACCTGCTACGTGGCCATCGACGAGGCCACCGGCCGGCCCTGCTACGTGCAGTGGCTGATGACCGCGAGCAGCAACGCCGAGATCCAGAGGCTCGGGCCGTTCCCCGTCCTCGAGGCCGACGAGGCGCTCCTCGAGAACGCCTTCACCCCCAAGGCCTATCGGGGCCTCGGCATCATGCCGGCGGCGATGGCGCAGATTGCCGAGAAGGGCACCGCGCTTGGCGCCCGCTACGTCTACACCTTCGTGGGCGACGACAACATTCCTTCGCTCAAGGGCTGTGAGAAGGCTGGCTTCAGCCCCCACCTGACGCGGACGGTCACGACCCGGTTCTTCAACCTCTCGAAGCGGGTCGCCTTCGGGGTCTCCACGGATGGCTATCCGCTGTCCCACCGGGCCGGGTGACCGGCGATGCCCGATCGTAGCGGGACGCACCCCCTCCTCGATGGACGGGCCGGGCCGGGCGGCGAGCCTTTGCGGCTGCGCCTGAGGCGCGCGGCCGCGCGCCTCGTCCGCACGCGCACGCAGGTCGTCCGGTTCTCCGAGCCGCTGGTCTCCTTCACGTTCGACGACGTGCTGGAATCGGCCTGCACCGTCGGAGCCCCGATCCTGGAGGAGGCCGGTGTCAGGGGTACGTTCTACTGCGCGGGCAACCTCGGCAAGGGTTGGGCCGGTCCCCCGCTCGCCTCCCCCGAGCGGACCCTCGCCCTGCACCGCCGCGGCCACGAGGTCGCCTGCCACACCTATTCGCATCGGGCGGTCTGGAGCCTGTCGCCCGAGGCGCTGGCGCAGGACATCGCCCGCAACCGGGCGCATTTCACGGGCCTCGCCCCGGACATGGCGCTGGCCAACTTCGCCTACCCGTTCAACACCACCTCGCTGCGCGCCAAGCGGCAGCTGGAGCGGACGTTCGCGACCTGCCGCGGCGGCGTCCCCGGCGTCAACGTCGGCCGGATCGACCTCGGCTACCTGCGCGCGGTGGAACTGGCCGACGACTTCACCGACCGCGCCGCGATCCGCGCCTGGATCGCCCTCGCCGTGCGCGAGCGCGGCTGGCTGATCTTCTTCAGCCACGGCGTCGCGCAGGTGCCCGAGCCGTGGGGCTGCCACCCGGACCTGCTGCGGTTCGCCGTGGCCGAGGCGCGCGGGCAGGGCGCCCGGGTCGTCCCCGTGGGCGAGGCCGTCCTTCGCGCCGCCGGAAGCGTCAGCGCCGAGCCGCAGAGGGAGTCCGTTCCATGACCACGGTCCTGACCGAGCCGGTGCGCCGGCACGCGCACGCCGACACGCGGCCGATGCGCCTCCTGTCGGTGAACAACTACCACTACCGCCGCGGCGGCGCCGAGGTCGTGTTCCTCGAGCACAACCGGCTGATGCGGGAGACCGGCTGGGACGTCACGAGCTTCGCGATGAAGCATCCCAAGAACCTGCCCTCCGCATCGGATGCCTCCTTCGTCGACGAGATCGAGTTCGGCCAGGACTACGGGGTGCTGCGCTCCCTGCGCCAGGCCGCGACCCTGATCTACTCGTTCGAGGCGAGGGCCAAGCTGCGCCCCCTCATCGCCGCGCAGCGCCCCGACGTGGCGCATGTCCACAACATCTACCACCACATCTCGCCCTCCTTCCTGCCGCTCCTCAGGCAGGCGGGCATCCCGGTGGTGATGACGCTCCACGACCTCAAGATCGCCTGCCCGGCCTATACGATGCTGAGCCAAGGCAAAGTCTGCGAACGCTGCCGCGGCGGCAGGATCTACAACGTCGCCGTGCGGCGCTGCGTGAAGAACTCCGTCGCCCTGAGCGGCCTCGTCATGGTCGAGACGCTCATCCACCGGATGCTCGACATCTACGACCGCAACGTCGACCGCTTCGTGGTGCCGAGCCGGTTCTACATCGACAAGCTCGTGGAATGGGGCTGGCCGCGCGAGCGTTTCGTCCACATCCCGAACTTCGTCGACGTGGACGACTTCACCCCGAGCCACCTGCCGGGGGAGGGGTTCCTCTACGTCGGGCGGCTGAGCCCCGAGAAGGGTCTCGACACCCTGATCAGGGCCGCCGCCAAGGCGGGGCAGCGGGTGGCGCTGGTGGGAAGCGGCGCGATGGAGCCGCATCTGCGCAGCCTCGCCGCCGAGACCGGGGGCGACGTGCACTTCCTCGGCTACCTCACGGGCGAGGGCCTGCACGACGCCATCCGGTCGAGCCGGGCCGTGGTGCTGGCCTCGACCTGGTACGAGAACGGGCCGATCAGCCTGATGGAGGCCTATGCCCTCGGGCGCCCCGTCATCGGCACGCGCATCGGCGGCATCCCGGAGATGATCCGCGAGGACGTCACCGGCCTGATCGTCCCCCCGAACGACGCCGATGCCCTGGCAGCGGCGATGACGCGGCTGGCCGCGATGCCGGCCGAGCGTGCCGCGGCCATCAGCCGGGCCGCCCGCACCCTCGTCGAGGACGAGTTCTCGGTGGAGCGCTACCGCAGCCGCATCCTTTCCCTCTATGCCGACATCGCACGAGGCCCGACGTGAGCGACAGGTCGAGACGGTCGTCGTCCGCGCATCACGCGCCGCTGCGCGTGATGATGCTGGGCCTGCGCGGAATCCCCGACCTGCAGGGGGGCGTCGAGCGGCACGTCCAGGAGCTGGCGCGGCGCCTGGCGCGCGCGGGCTGCTCCGTCGAGGTGCTCGGGCGGGCGCGCTACCTGCCGTCGCGGCGCCCCTACGAGTGGTGCGGCGTCCGGGTCACGCCGCTGTTCTCGCCGCGCAACCACGCCCTCGAGTCGATCGTGCATACGCTGCTGGGCGTGCTCTACGCCGCCTGGGTTCGCCCCGACATCCTGCACATCCACGCCATCGGCCCGAGCCTGTTGGTGCCGCTGGCGCGCGTCCTCGGCCTCAGGGTCGTCGTCACTCACCACGGCTTCGACTACGACCGCGAGAAATGGGGGCGGCTGGCCCGCGCGATGCTGCGCATCGGCGAATGGACCGGGATGCGGTTCTCCAGCGGGCGCATCGCCGTCTCGCACGGCATCGCCTCGGTGGTCGCCGCCCGCCACGCCGTGGCTGTGTCGCCGATCCCCAACGGCGTCACGGTCCATCCCATGCCGCAGGGGACCGGCACGCTGGCCCGCTTCGGCCTCGAACCGGGCCGCTACGTGGTCATGGTCAGCCGCCTCGTGCCCGAGAAGCGCCACCTCGACCTCATCGATGCCTTCGCCCGGGCCGCGCTGCTGGGCTGGAAGCTCGCCCTGGTGGGGGGCGCCGATCATGCCGACAGCTACTCGCGCGAGGTGCTCAACCGGGCGCGCCGGACCGCCGGGGTCGTCACCACGGGCTTCCAGAGCGGTCCGGCCCTGCAGGAACTCCTCGCCCATGCGGGGCTGTTCGTGCTGCCGTCGAGCCACGAGGGGCTTCCGATCGCGCTCCTCGAAGCCCTCTCCTACGGGGTGCGGACACTCTCCAGCGACATCCCGCCCAACCGCGAGGTCGGCCTGCCCGACACCTGCTACTTCCCGGTCAGGGACGTCGGCGCCCTGGTCGCGGGTATGGCGAGGGCCTGCGCCCGGCTGCCGGACGAGGCCGAGCGGACCGAGAGCCGCGAGAGGATCCGCCGCATGTTCGATTGGGACGTCATCGCCGCGCGAACCCGCGAACTCTACATCACCGTCCAGCGCGACCCGGCCGCCCGCGCCCGCGCCCCCGGCCGGGCGCCGCTCTCCCGCCCGGGCCCCTGAGCTGCGCGGCGGCGGCGCCGACGCCGCCGGCCTCGAAGGAAGGACGCCGCGGCACGGACCGCCATGCGGGGACGGTGAACCTGGGAAGCGACGATTCGCCCGGCACCGTCCCGGCCTTCGGGACACGGCGACGGACAGTCGGGACAGGCAGGGCTCGACCTCGGGTCGACGTCGTCGCTGGCGGCCGAGGCCGACCCCTCGCCGTCTATCCGGTGCTGCGGAGCGGAACCCGGAATCCAGAACCTCGACGCGCGTCCATCCTGGCTCCCTCGGCGGCCTTGGCTTGCGCGCCTCCGGCACGGCCCTTCGGGTCCAGGTTCGCCTGTGGCGCCTCGAAAGGCGGGGGTCTTTGTCCGCAACCTCAGGCAGGAACCCTGTCGGGACCAAGCGGCTGGACGCTCTTGCCGCCTGGCGCTACGACCCGCGCCTGAGAGCGCGCATCAGGCGCCACTTGAGCGGGCGCAGGCGCTTCCAGAGCGTGGTCTCGCGCAGGCGTTCCACGAGGGCGTCGAGGGCGACGTTGCCCCGTCCCATGACGCTGGCGGCCTCGACCGCCTGGTAGAGCGGCACGACGATGTCGCAGTACTCGTCCTTGTAGGCCTCGTCGCCGATGCCGAAGTCGAACACCCGGTAGCCCTGCTCGTGGCACCAGCGCACCGTGCGGTCGTTGAGGATGCGGCCGGGCGCATAGCGCCGCCACGGCTCGTCGGAATAGCCCGAGAGGATGTTGTAGAACCGCTCGCCCAGGACGAAGCTCCATTGGCTCGCGATCACCGTCTCGCCGGCCAGGATCCCGGAGACGACGACGGGCCCGCCCAGCGCCATCGTCCGGGCCGCCTCGCGATAGAACGCCAGCTTGCCCGGCAGCTCGAAGCCCGGCACCCGCGTCTCGTCGAACTTGCGCGACTTCGTCTCGACGAGGTGGTCCATGAACGCGGTCACCTCGGCCTCGGTCCGGGCGACGGCGAACCGGACGGGCATCTCGCGTTCGAGCTTGCGCACTATCCGGCGGTGGCTCGACCGCACGGGGAGCCGCTCGTCGAGGGCCGCCAGGCTGCAATCGAGGTCGATCGCGTGGCCGGAGGTGCCCATCGCGGTGGGTTCGAGGTGCATCAGCGGGTTGCGGATTCCGCCGAACGCGGCGGGCATCTTGTCGAAGACCGCCACGTCGTAGGCCGGCAGGGCCGCCTTGATGCGCGGCCACAGGTCCGCCCACAGGCGCGCGTCGATGGCGTCGGCCGCCGGGAACAGCACGGGCATCCCGTAGTCGGTGATGGTGCCGTCGAGGAAGGCCAGGATCCTGGCGCCCCGGCTCGCCTCGATGCCGAGGGGAAGCAGCATGACGGGTTCCCCGAGCCCGTCGAAGATGCCGACGAAGACCGGTCTGGTCCCCCGAGTCCGGCCCACCGTCTCGAGCCAGAGGTCGAGGACGTCGCAGCACTGGAAGACGTGGCAGCGGGCCTCGCCCATCCTGTCCGAGCGCGGCCAGTGGGCCGCGAAGGCGGCGAGCGAATCTGAGACCCGGACCTGCAGTGGGGCGGGACGCGGGTCGGCGGCGGAGGGCATCGGCGAGGCGGTCGGCGTCATGATCGCACCTGCGCCGCATGGGCGACGCCGCCGGTCGCGCTCCGCCGGCCGTCCCGTCTGACCAGGACGAGGAGCGTGATCCAGAAGGCGACGGCAAGGGAGATTTCGGTCACGTACAACCCCAAGAAGACCCCCGGCAGGAGGAGAAAATAGGTCAGGACGGCGGAGACGGCCGCCCCGAGGAGGTTGCCGACGTTGTAGACCGCCGCCCGCACGCCGTGGCGGCCCGACGCGCCCAAAACCTCGGAGGCGGCGACGTGGATCGCCACGAAGACCACCGACCAGCACATGATGCGCAGGTTCTCGACCATGGCGCCGAACTGCGCCCCGAACAACCACGGCATCGCCGGTGCCACGAGCCAGGTCGCCGTGGCGGTCACGAGGCCGATGGCGACGGCCAGGGCGGCCAGCCCCGCGATCAGCGGCGTCATGGCGCCGTAGCCGCCCACCGCCGCCCTGGCGAGGCGCGGGTACATCACCCGGTGCAGGGCCTCCGTGGTCAGGATGCTGGTGTCGACGATGCGGCGGGCCACGCTATAGGCGCCGATCGCCTCGGGTCCCGCAACGATGCTCAGCATGAGGAAATCGATGTTCTGGCGGAAGGCGCGAAACAGGAACGGCGTCGTGAAATAGATCCCCTGGCGGACCTCGCCCCGCATGATCCGCCAGTGCGGCCGGCCGAACCGCCGGATTGCCAAGAGGCAGGCGGCGGCGACGAGGACGTGCGAGCCCAGCATCCAGAACGCCCATTCGCTGGTCTGGTCCACGCCGAGCAGGCCGCAGGCGAGGGCGGCCACCCCGGTCCGCGCGAGGGCGAAGCCGATGTTGATCGCGTTCGCCCCCCCCATGAGCCCGCGGGCGATGTAGACGCGCTCGGCGAGGAGAATGACGCGCACGAGCACGACGTTCGTCACCACCAGCGCACTGAGCGCCAGGGCGTTCGTCGATGGGTCCGGTGACAGCGTGACGAAGCTTGGCAGCGCGATGCCGAGGATCAGCGAGAGGACGAGCCCGGAGCCGCCGAGGAGGAGGAGGTGGTGTCCGAGGGCCTGCGCGTAGAGGCCGGGCTCGGCCGCGACCCGTCGCACCAAGGTCTCTTCGGCGCCCAATCCGCAGATCTGCACGGCGACGTTCGTGACGGCGGTCACCGACATGAACAGGCCGAACTGCTCGAGGCCGAGGCCGCGCGCGAGCAGGGCGAACGTGACGAGTTGCGCCGCATTGCTGACAATGAGGGTGCTCGTCGAGAAGAGGCAGCTCAGGGTGACGGCGAGCCTGCGCGGGCGCGGGCCGTTCGACGAGGGTGCAATGGCCACAAACGCCCTTCTCACACGGCTGGCTTCGGGACTTTCGTGCAATGCGGCATACCGCGTCGCGCCGCCTTCGTCTTCCTCTCGAGGACCCCCGCCCTTATCCGGCGGAGCGTTGTCCGGGTGTTTCCGGCCGATGCGCTTAATGCGCGCTTGCCGTCGTGGCCGGATAACCGGGGAATCGCCGCGGGGGGCCGGTCCGCGACGGCGAGAGGGCGGCCGGCCTCGGCGCCTCTCACGAAAAGCCCGCCGCGAAGGGTGTGCGTGAACGGGGAACGGCATTGACGGACGTTCTCGTGAGGGACTCTTAACCGCGCGGTAAGGACGCCCGGCGGATCGTCGCTGCCGGCCCCTGCAAGATCGTGCCCCTTGCGCGCCTGGCGCGCGCGATCCGCGCCCGATCCGCGCCCCTGGGGATCGACGGTCGCGACGAGGAGCCGATCATGAGCGACGCCGGCATCCCCCTGGCCGCGGGCGATCGCCCGGATCGCGCGGCGGGGACGGGCGCGCTCGGCCATGCGCTCGGCGCGGTCCTCCTGGCCGCGACGCTGGTGTTCTACTTCGTGTCGACCAACCCCTTCGTCGACCTGACGGCGGCGGCCTCCGTCGATCCGGCCACCGACCAGTCGAACACGCTCAATCAGCTCGTCTTCCTCTCGCTCACGGGCGGGCTCTGGCTGTTCGCCCTCGCTTCGCCGATGCGAGGCGAGATCGCCCAGCCGCGCGCGCTGCTCGCGGCGGTCACACTCTGGTTCCTGGCGGCCTCGGCCGTCTCC
Source organism: Methylobacterium sp. Leaf466 (assembly GCF_001425565.1). Classification (NCBI taxonomy): domain Bacteria; kingdom Pseudomonadati; phylum Pseudomonadota; class Alphaproteobacteria; order Hyphomicrobiales; family Methylobacteriaceae; genus Methylobacterium; species Methylobacterium sp. Leaf466. Next base: position 148,443 of record NZ_LMRC01000033.1, read on the forward strand.
GACCACCCGGACCTGGCGATCAAGAGGACGGTCCTGGCGATCCTGACCTGCGTCAACGCAAGCGTCATCGTGTTCCTGCCCCGTTCGGAGGCCCGCTTCGCCCGCATCCTCACGGCCTGCGTCGCCCTAACCCTCGCCGTGGCCTACCTCGGCGTCCTGTTCCTGCCCAACCTGTCGATCCACCAGTTCTCGGAACTGCGTGAGCCCATGAACGCCGGGCTGTGGCGGGGCCATTTCACGCACAAGAACGCCGCCTCGACGGTCATGGTGATGATCAGCTTCATCGGCCTCTACGCGTTCCGGCGGGGCCTGAGGCTCGTCGGGGCCACCGTCTTCGTCTTGGCCGTGGTGTTCCTCCTCCACGCCGGCGGCAAGACGGCGACGGCCGCGCTTCCGGCCATCCTGCTCATGTCGTGGATGTTCGAACGCTGGCGGCTCCTGCGCATCCCCCTCGTGATCGGTGGCGTCGCCGCCATCAACACGATGACCCTCGGGTCCGCCACCGTGCCGGCCATCCGCGACCTGGTCGCCGCCCTCGGGATCGACCCGACCTTCACCAACCGCAGCGACATCTGGAAGATCGGCGTCGACGCGGTGGCGCAGAAGCCGGTGTTCGGGCACGGCTTCCAGCTCTTCTGGCAGACCGGGGACATGGTCTACCGCGCCGGTCGGGGCGAGGACTGGGCGGCGGCCGCCTACAACGGCCACAACGCCTACCTCGACAGCGCGATCACCACCGGCATCCCGGGGCTGATCCTCACGCTGCTCTTCGTCATCGTCGTGCCTCTGCGCGGCCTCGTCCGCTCGCCGGCGACGCGGTACACGCCGCTCAGCAAGCTCTACGTGGACATCTGGCTCTACGGGCTGTTCACCGCCTGCGTGGAGAGCATCCTGTTCAGCTCGGGCAGCGTCTTGTGGTTCATGATGCTGGTGGCCATCGCCGGGCTGCGCCTCCAGGGCCGGGCTGACCCGGTCGACGACACCGGAAGAGCCCCACGCCTTCCGTCCGGCGCCGCCCCGGAGCGGAAAGCGCATGACGGGCGAAACGCTTGACCCACGGCGGGAGCCGTGGCTTCTGGGGCTCGCGACGTCCCCGACTCCGTAGCTCAGCTGGATAGAGCAGCCGCCTTCTAAGCGGCAGGTCGTTGGTTCGAGCCCAACCGGGGTCGCCAGGCATTCCGGCGTATCGTCAATGAGTTGGCGCGTCGCCATGGGTCGGTGGCCACCGGCGGCTAAGCCCTCTTTGCCCCATCGCCGCCGTCGACGTGCCCGGCTGAGCGGCCCCGGCCGCATGTGACCTCCCGACCTCGCCCACCATTTGCAACCCCCGAGCGCGAACCATTTCGACGCATGCGCGTTTGTCATGCCGTTCGAACATCCGGACGCGTGGAGGTTTCAATGCGCAAGATACTCGTGGTGACGGCTGCCCTGGGGGCCCTGATGCTGCAGGACGCGCCGAGCTTCGCGCAGGGGTTCCGGATCGGTCCCGGCGGCGTCGAGGTCGACGACGGGCGCGGCTACCGCGACGAACGGGACGATCGCCGCTTCCGCCGCATGTGCCGCGAGCTTCGCGACCGCTGCGAGAACAAGGATCTTTATGCCGAAGAGGGTCAGGGTAATTGCCGGCGCTACCGCCGGACCTGTGGCTGAGGCCGTCCGAGCGGATCACCGCCGGAGGTCGAACGATCGGCCTCCGCAAACGTTTGACGTCGCCGACACGAGGATGCCGGCATGAAGACGTTTTGGGTTTCGGCACTCGTCGGCGTGAGCTTCGCCGGGCTGAGCCTCGTCGCTGCGATCGATCAGGCCGTGGCGCAGCGCGGCGGCCCCGACTACGGCTACGGCACCGACGAGGGCGATGACCGCAACCGTAGCGATCGCCGCCGCCGCGACGACGATGACGACCGGCGCCGATACCGCGATCGCACCGACGAGATCGACCGCAACGCCGAGCGTGATCGCGAGACCGACGAGGATCGCGATGTGCGGCGCCCGCGACGCTACGACAACGACGATCGCATGCGCGATCGCGGGGGCCAGCGGGCGCCGCGGGCGCGATTCGACGAAGACGAGTATCTGCGCTGTCATCCGGACGTCCGCCGCGCCGTCGAGCGTGGGGATCTCGAGTCCGGCGCCCTGCACTACCGCACCTTCGGTCGTCGCGAAGGGCGCAAGCTCACCTGTCCCCTGAAGGTCTAGGACGGGTCGCCGTCCGATCTGCCGATCCGGTCTTGGTGAGGTCCGGTACGTATGGCATGGTCGGTCCATGCCATACGCGGTCGAGATCACCCTGGCCGAACCACCGTCCGCGGACGGTGACGACGCCTTGCCGATGTACCTGCTGCCAGAGACCTTCGATACGGTCGGCGATGCCAAGGCCGCGGCCGAGGCGCACATCGCCGGCTTGCCGCGCGATCCGGCGACGGTCTTCTTCGCCATCACCGACCAGAACGGCCTGACCGTCACGACGAGCGCGAAGCAGGCGGGTTAGGGCGCCCCGCGTTTTCGGCGAGGTGTCGCCGCTGACGACGCCGCGCCTATCCGCTCACGAGGTGGACGAGATAAGCCCCCAGGAGGGCGACCGGCACGCTGACGACCATCGTGTCGGCATAACGGGCGAGCCCGGCGTACACGCCGCTCTGGAAGGCCTCACGAATTCCGAGCGACCACAGGGCGAGGGGGGCCAGCGCCCCCACGAGCAATCCGCCGACGTACCAGGGCATTCGCGTGTCGCTCCTTCAAGACCGCCCGGTGCCGGCCGGCGCAGGGTCGCCCCTGACGGCCGCGTCGTAACCCGCCAGCCACTGGGCATGCGCCTGCGTGCCTTCGGCGTAGGGCACCGATTCCCGGGCCAGGCCCTTTCCCGGCGCATAATACCCGAGCGCGAAATGGTCGAGGTTGTCGTCCGGCGACTCCATCAGGCATCGTCCCTGTCGATGTCGACGTTCATCTCGGCCTCGTCGAAGGTGTAGCCCTCGAGCCAGTCGGCGCTTTCCTGCGATCCGGCGGGATAGGGGTTGGCGTCCGCGGGCTTGCCGGCGCCCTTCGCGACCTTGCCCTCGTTCATCACGGTGGTCGACACGAAGTTCATGCTAGCACTCCTCTTCGGCACGCCTCGCACGCGCCTACCGAGTATGTAGGGCCGGGCGATCGGAAAAGCCCGGCCTATCGGTCCGTCGGATCCGCGCGCAGGTCCGTTACCGTCCCGATGGTCAGCTCGTCGACCCGCAGGCGGCCGATGTGCGCCCCGCGGATCGAGACCCGCCGGACGGACAGGCGGCCGATGGAGAAGGCGCCGACGGCGACCGCCCCCAGGGCCAGGGCACCGATCGCGATCGCGCCCAAGGCCAGGGCGCCGGTCGCCTCGGCACCGGTCGCGGCTGCCCCGGTCGCCGCCGCGCCGGTCACGCGGGTGGTGCGAACGGACGGGCGGGCTCCGCCCACGCCGACCGGTGCCTGCCGATCCTCGAGAGTACGCTCCGGCATCGCGACGATCCTCCAGGAGACCCGATCGCACGGCGGCGACCCGTCCCGTTCGGCGACTTGCGCCGCCAGCTTGCACCGGTTTCTCCCGCGCTCATAACGGTTAGGTCCTCCTGCCGCGACCCGATCGGGGCGATCCCGCAACTGGCGCCGGTCATCCGGGCGATCAGGCCGTGCAGGCGCCGCCGATGGGCAGCACGACTTCCGGGTAGCGGCTGTTCTTGCGGACGCCCTTGCGGACCGGCCACTTCAGGGTCTTGCGGATCGTGAGGCTGTCGCTGCCGTGGTCCGGGCTCAGGATCCCGCTGGCGAAGAGGATGCGATAGGGCATCTCGACTTCGACGTAGAGGAAGCGGGTGCCGGCCTCCTCGTTCGAGAAGAGGTGGGTCACGTCCTCGCCGACGGCGCGCGGGGCGGCATTGGCGGTGGCGGCCGTCGAGCAGACCTTGGCGGTGACGGCGCCGTCCTTGGCGGGGGCCCCGATCGTGCTCAGCCTGACCTTGGCGGTCGTCCCGTCGAACGGCGGCAGGATGAGGCCGGCCGCACCGAACAGCTTGGCGGCGGCCGCCGCGTCGAGGGTCTCGCCGTGGCTTGCGATCTCGCCGATCGCGCGGGCCAGGAAACCGACCTTGCGGGCATTGTTGGCGAAATGCGAGAGCTCGGCGCATCCGACGATCATCAGGATGAGGATCGGCGCGAACATCGCGAATTCGACCGCCGCGATCCCGTCCTCGGCCGCGCGGAACCGACCCGCGAGGGAGCGTGCGCCCGGCCGATCCCCGGCACGCGGCCCCCGGACCGTCATGGCGCGGGCGTCGTCCCCGGGGCCGCGCATTGGGCGGGAAGGCCGAGGCCGTCCTGGATGCGGAAGGTGTAGGCCGCCTGGAGGACGCGGTTGCCGTTGGCGAGTTCCTCGTGGCCCAGGCTCAACCCTGACAGTCCGACGAACTCCGCGGCGACCTGAAGCACAGCGATGGCGCCGTCGCGCGGACAGTCTGAGGTGGTCCCGAAGCCCTCGCTCCAGGCGCGGGTCGCCGGGTCGATCGGCAGGGCGACGGAGGCGGTGGAGAGCGTGTCGAACGTCCGCAGGTGGATCCGGATCGAATCGCAGTTGAACAGGGCGCCGATCTGCCCGCAGATCTCGGTGCGCAGGGCGGACGTCGACGGCGTCTGGCCGCTGGGGGCGGCCACGAGCGTGTCGCTGGAGATCTTGCGGGCGGCGATCTCGGTGGCGTTGTCCATGGCGTGCCCCATCCAGTACATCAGGGCCACTTCCAGGATCACGAGGAAGGTCATCAGCATCGGCAGCGCGATCATCGCGAATTCGACCGCCGCCGCTCCTGTGCGGTCCGAGCCGATCGAGCGTCCTCGCGTCGCGCATCGCCGCAGGGCGGCGCCCGTCCTCGCGACCGCGGAACCGGCGGTCGTCATCGGCCGGGAATCCGCCGAGGGGGGCTGATGGTCAGGCCGGATGCCGGAGCCGTCTGCGTGTCGTCCAGCGGAGCATGCCGCGCATCCACGAGAAACCGTCCCTGTCCCGTCCGGACCATCGTGCGCGATGCTGTGCGATCGTCGGGACGTCTTGTCGCCGTCTCGAGCGATAGCACGCGGTCCTTGTTCAAACCTTTCGTCGACCTCGCATGGTCGCGGCCCGTGATCCGGTTTCCGCTTGAATCAGGCGTAAACCGTATCACCGAGCCCGCGCGGCGCCTGAGCGAAGGCCATTTCCGCATCACGAAGTGATCACCCCAGAAATGGGATGACCGGTCTTCGCACGGCGGATCGCGATTGGGCTCAACGGATCAGGTGCACGTCCCCGTCGGTCTGTCCGAGACCCTTGGGCACCGGCACCGTGGTGGCGCCGTAATTGGTGTTGATCGTCAGCTTCGGGTTGGCGGTCAGCAGCATCTGCCGCGTGACGATGACCGTGAAGGCGGATTGCTGGGCGACGTCGTTGGTGGCGTCCACCACGAACCGCCCGCGCGACAGGTAGACCGTCCCGGTCATGTTCGAGGCATAGTTGGTCTTGATCTCGTGGTTGCGCAGCAGCGGAGCGGCGCGGTCCTCGAAGAACAGCAGCCCGGCCATGGCCCCGGAGCGCGGCGCGTTGAAGTCGACGCGGGCGTTGCTGAGGAACTGGAAGGTGCTGCCCGTCCCCGTGAGGTAGAACCCGACCCCGTCGCCGCGCACGTCGGCGTTCGAATCGACCACGAAGGGGCCGTCCTTGATCACGTACTCCCCCGGCGCGAGGCTCACGTAGGAGTTGCCGCCGATGAAGAGCCCTCCGCAATAGGTGCCGGGCTGGAGCAAGTGGCGCCCCCCGGCGGTGCCCTTGTCGACGACCGACGCCTTGGTCGCGGTGCATCCGGCGGAAGGGGAGGGCGCCAGCCGGTCGGCGAGGGGGTCGTCGATGCCGCGGCAATCGCCGATGCGCGACCCGTAGAACGTCCCCTGGCCCGAGAAGCCGCCGCCGGAGCATACCCGCGCCGCCGTCACCTGGATGCCGCTGTCCGAGGCGATGCCGCTGCTGCTGACGGCGTTCGAGTGGACGTCGCAACCCTTGGCCGTGAGCCAGGCGTTCGACTTGAGGTGGATGGTGGCGCTGCTGGCCGGGTCGAGGGCGATCACGCACACCTTGCGCTGGCCGCGCAGGGTCGCCACCGAGGAGGCCTCGATCGTGCCCGGAACGATCGCCAGCATGCCCGACAGGGTCTGCTGGCGCTCCGATGTCAGCCGGACCTGGACGCTGCGCCCTTCGTCCAGCGACGAGACGGTGGTGGCAAGGCCGATCTCGGCGCCGTCGGCCGGAAACGCCTTCTTCGCCCAGCTCTCCGCCACGGCCTGCATCCGCAGCGGCTCGAAGGCGTTCACCGCGAGCTCGCGGGCGGCCGCCATCGCCGCCGCATCGGCGGCGGCCTGCAGCTGCGAGCGCTGCTTGACCCACGTGCCGTAGTCCACGGCGACCCCTCCGATCCCCATCAGCACCGGCAGGGCGAGGGCGAACAGGACGAGCGTGCCCCCCGACGTCGACGCCCGAAACGCGAGGCGGAGGGACTTCGGCGTCATCACCGCACGTCTTTCTGGTCAGGGCGGTCGCTGCCGAGGGCGCGACGGGTCTGCCGATCGATGGACCGCGAATGCTTGAGATTCGGTTGTGACCCACCCGAAGAGCGTCCCGCCCCGGCGGTCGGCCCGCGACCGCAGGACCAATGCCGTCGCATGTGGCGCGTGTCTCCTGTAGATCGTATCCGATGGAGCACCGCGAACCGCACCGGCCGTCCGATCGCCCGCGGTTCCGCTCGTGCCGCGCGGTGGCCGCATGACCGACGAGCCGGGGTTCCTGGCGGGCGGCGGCAGGGCCGCGCAGATGATCCGCGCCCGCGACTGGTCGGGCCATCCCCTCGGTGCCCCGCACGCGTGGCCCGAAGCCCTGCAGGTGGCGCTGTCGCTGGTCCTGAACTCGCCGGAATCAATGATCCTGTGCTGGGGCGAGGACCTGCACTTCTTCTTCAACGAGACCTACTTCCCGCTGCTCGGGCCGCGGCTGTCCTGGGCGATGGGATCGACCTTCGCCGAGGTCTGGGCCGACGGCTGGGAGCAGGCCAAGCCGATCATCGCCGAGGCGATGGCGGGCCGCAGCCGCCGCTTCGTCGACCTGCCCTGGACCCTCGACACCGACCGCGGCGCCAAGGAGACGTGGTGGACGTTCTCCTACTCGCGGGTGCTCGATGCCGACGGCGCCGTGGCGGGCCTGTTCATCTTCACCAACGAGACCACGGGCCGCGTCCTGGCCGATGCCGCCCTGGCCGAGAGCCAGAGGCGGCTCGAGACCGCTCTGGCCGAAGTCCGCAGCCTCAACGAGAGCCTGGAGCGGCGGGTGGAGGAGCGCACCGCCGAGCGCGACCACCTGTGGGAGAGCAGCGAGGACCTCCTCGCCTATGCCGACTTCGAGGGGCGCATCCTCAGGGTGAGCCCGTCCTGGGTGCGGACCTTCGGCCACGACGCCGAAATCCTCGTCACGACCCCCTACATGCAGCTCGTCCATCCCGACGACGTCGCTGCCGTCGCCGGCTGCCTGGCGCACCTGGAAAAGGACCGGCAGCCGGTCCGCTACGTCAACCGCCTGCGCCACGCCGACGGCTCCTGGCGCAGCATCGCCTGGTCGCTGGTCCCCGAGCCGGGCCGCGATCGCTTCAACGCGGTCGGCCGCGACGTCACCGCCGAGCTGGAGGCCGAGGCGAGCCGCCAGCGCCTCGAAGACCAGCTCCGTCAGTCGCAGAAGCTGGAGGCGGTCGGCCAGCTCACCGGCGGCGTCGCGCACGACTTCAACAACCTCCTGACGATCATCCGGTCCTCGGTGGACCTGCTGCGGCGTCCGTCCCTGCCGGAGGACCGCAGGGCGCGCTACCTCGACGCCGTCTCCGACACGGTGGACAGGGCCGCCAAGCTCACCGGCCAGCTCCTGGCCTTCGCGCGACGCCAGACCCTCAAGCCGCAGGTGTTCGAGGTCGGAGAGCGCCTGCGCAGCGTCGCCGAGATGCTCGATACCCTCATCGGCGCCCGCATCCGCCTGACGATCGAGACGCCGGAACGGCCCTGCTTCGTCGAGGCCGACCTCAACCAGTTCGAGACCGCCCTCGTCAACATGACGGTGAATGCCCGCGATGCCATGGACGGCATCGGTACCCTCGTCATCCGCCTGTCCAGCCAGGGGGACATCCCCTCGGTGCGCAGCCCGGCCACGGGGAAGGGCCCGTTCGCGGCGGTGTCGCTGACCGACACCGGCAGCGGCATCCCGGAGGACCGGATCTGCCGGATCTTCGAGCCGTTCTTCACGACGAAGGAGGTCGGGAAGGGCACCGGCCTCGGCTTGTCGCAGGTGTTCGGCTTCACCCGGCAATCGGGCGGCGACATCGCTGTGGAGAGCGTGCCGGGGGCGGGGACGACCTTCACGCTCTACCTGCCCGAAGTCGCCTCCGCTTCGCCGGCCGCGCTCGCCGCCCCGATCGAGGAGGCGTCCCCGATGGGGGGTGGCGGTCGGCGCATCCTGGTGGTCGAGGACAACGTCGAGGTCGGCCGGTTCGCGACGCAGGTGCTCGAAGACCTCGGCTACCGGACGATCCTGGCCGCCCATGCCGAGGCCGCCCTCGACATCCTCGGCACCGACGGGGCCGGCTTCGACGCCGTGTTCTCGGACGTGGTGATGCCGGGTATGGGCGGCATCGCCCTGGCCCGGCTCCTGGCCGAGCGCCTGCCCGGCCTGCCGGTGGTGCTGGCCTCTGGCTACAGCCACGTGCTGGCCCAGGAGGGCGCGCAGGACGTCGTGCTGCTGCACAAGCCCTATTCCGCCGACCAGCTCGGACGGATCCTGCGCTCGGTCGCCGTCAGGGCGCCCGGGGAAACGGGCGGCTGACGGCGTCGCGCCCCCCGGCGGTCGCCATAGGGTTGACCCATCGGGTGGCTGTCGTCACATCGAGGCGACACTCTCGACCGCGTGAGCCGATGTCCGACGTCCTCGTCATCGACAACTACGATTCCTTCACCTGGAATCTCGTCCATCTCATCGGCCCCCTGTGCCGATCGATCGACGTGGTGCGCAACGACGGCATCACCATCGACGGCATCCGCGCGCGCGCGCCCGACGCCGTGGTGCTCTCGCCCGGGCCCTGCTCGCCCAACGAGGCCGGCATCTGCCTCGACGTCATCCGCGAACTCTCCGGCGAGATCCCGATCTTCGGGGTCTGCCTCGGGCTACAGGCCATCGGCCAGGCGTTCGGCGGGGCGGTGGTGCGCGCACCCGTCCCGAAGCACGGCAAGGTCTCGGTGATCACGCATGGGGCCACGGGCCTGTTCCGCGGGCTCAACGGCCCGTTCGAGGCGACGCGCTACCATTCCCTCGTGGTCGAGCGTGCCACCTGCCCCGGCACGCTCGCCGTCACCGCTGAGGCGGACGGTCTGATCATGGCGCTCGCGCATACGCAGCTGCCGGTCCACGGCGTGCAGTTCCATCCCGAGAGCATCCTCTCGCACCACGGCGCCCATCTCGTGCGCAACTTCCTCGACATCGCCGCCGCCTGGAACGCAGGGCGTGACAAGGCGCGCACCGGCGTGCATTGACGGCGGCGATCGCCGGACCGGCGGAACCGGAGCGGACACCGCGCCACGACGATGGATTCGTTCAAAGCCCTCCTCGCGACGGTCGCGGCCGGCCGGGCGCTCTCGCGCGGCGAGGCCCGTGCCGCCTTCGACCACCTGCTGTCGGGGGAGGTGACGCCCGTGCAGGCGAGCGCCTTCCTCATCGCCCTCAAGGTGCGCGGCGAGGCCGATGACGAGATCGTCGGCGCCGTCGAGGCGATGCGGGCCCGCATGGTCCGGGTCGCGCCGGTGGCCGGCGCCATCGACGTGGTCGGCACCGGCGGCGACCATTCGGGCAGCTACAACGTCTCGACGCTCGCCGCGATCCTCACCGCCGCCTGCGGCGTGCCCGTGGCCAAGCACGGCAACCGCGCCGCCACCTCGCGCTCGGGCGCGGCCGACGTGCTCGATTCCCTCGGGGTGAAGCTCGGGCTCGATCCGGACGGCCTCTCGCGCTGCCTGGCGCAGGCCGGCCTGTGCTTCATGTTCGCGCAGACCCACCACGGCGCCATGCGCCACGTCGCCCCGATCCGGGCCGAGCTGCCGACCCGGACGATCTTCAACCTGCTCGGCCCCCTCTCGAACCCGGCCGGCGTCGAGCGCCAGCTCTTCGGCGTCTCCAGCCCGGCCTGGGCCGAGCCGCTGACCCGGGTGCTGGCCGAACTCGGCAGCCGCCGCGTCTGGACCGTCCACGGCAGCGACGGGCTCGACGAGATCACCGTCACCGGTCCCACCGCCGTGGTCGCCCTCGACGAGGGCCGGATCGACCGCTTCACCATCGACCCGCGCGAGGTCGGGCTGCCGCTGTGGACCCTCGACGACCTGCGCGGCGGCGACCCCGACCACAACGCGCTCGCCCTGCGGGGCGTCCTCGACGGCCGGGCAGGCGCCTACCGCGACATCGCCGTGCTCAATGCCGGGGCCGCCCTGGTGGTGGCGCAGGCCGCCGGCACCCTCGCCGAGGGCGTCGCCAGGGCGGCGGCCGCCATCGACTCCGGTGCCGCGCGAACGACCCTCGACCGCCTCGTCCAGATCTCGAACGCCTGAGAGGCGCCCCATGTCCGAGACCGACGCCCCGCCCGTTCCGCGTTCCGACGTGCTCGCCCGTATCGAGGCCTACAAGCGCCGCGAGATCTCCGAGGCCAAGCTGCGCCTGCCGCTGGCCACCCTCGAGAAGCGCGCCGCCAAGGCCGGTCCGGTCCGGGGCTTCGCCGAGGCCATCGCGGCCCATGTCGCGCAGGGGCGCCCCGCCCTCATCGCCGAGGTCAAGAAGGCCTCGCCCTCGAAGGGCCTGATCCGGGCCGACTTCGACCCGGCCGCCATCGCCGAGGCCTACGAGCGGGGCGGCGCCAGCTGCCTGTCGGTGCTCACCGACACGCCCTCGTTCCAGGGCAGGCCCGAATATCTCACCGCGGCGCGGGCGGCCTGCGCCCTGCCGGTGCTGCGCAAGGACTTCCTGTTCGAGCCCTACCAGGTCTACGAGGCCCGCGCCTGGGGCGCCGATTGCGTCCTCGTCATCATGGCCTGCCTCGACGACGACGAGGCGCAGGCCCTGGTGGAGACCGCGGGCGATCTCGGCATGGACGTGCTGGTGGAGGTCCACGACGCGGCCGAACTCGCCCGCGCCCTGCCGCTGGGCACCCGGCTCGTGGGCGTCAACAACCGCAACCTCAAGACCTTCGAGGTCGCCTTCGAGACCGCCATCGATCTCGCCACGGGTATCCCGGCCGATCGCATCGCGGTGGCCGAGAGCGGCATCTCCGATCACGCCGATGTCGTGCGCCTCTCCGAACACGGCCTGCACACCGTGCTGGTGGGCGAGAGCCTGATGCGCCAGGCCGACGTGGCGGCGGCCACCCGCAGCCTCCTGTTCGGCGCGAAGGCCTGACATGACCGGCCTCACCCATCTCGACGCGGCCGGCGCCGCCAACATGGTCGACGTCTCCGACAAGGCAGCCACCGCCCGCACCGCCGTCGCCGCCGGCCACGTGGTGATGCGGCCCGAGACCCTGGCGCTGATCCGCGAGGGCGACGCCAAGAAGGGCGACGTCATCGGCACGGCCCGTCTGGCCGGGATCATGGCCTCGAAGCGCACGCACGAGCTGATCCCGCTCTGCCACCCGCTGCTGCTCTCCAAGGTCCGCGTCGACTGCGAGATCGACGAGGCGCTGCCCGGCGTGCGGGTGACGGCCGAGGTGAAGGTGCAGGGCCCCACCGGCGTCGAGATGGAGGCGCTCACCGCCGTCTCGGTCGCCTGCCTCACGGTCTACGACATGGTGAAGGCGGTGGACCGCGGCATGCGCATCGAGGGCATCCGCCTGCTCGCCAAGGACGGCGGGCGCTCCGGTGCCTTCCGGGCCGAGGACGATGCGGGCATGGGGCCGTGAGCGGCCTGATCCCGGTCGCCGAGGCGCTGGCCCGCATCCTGGGAAACGTGCGCGGCCCGGTGGAGGCCGAAACGCTGCCCATCGCGGCGTGCGCGGGCCGGACCCTGGCGCAGGCGGTGACGGCGACGCGCACGCAACCGCCGTTCCCGGCCTCGGCCATGGACGGCTATGCGGTGCGCAGCGCCGATGTCGCCGCCGTTCCGGCGAGCCTGTGCCGGGTCGGCGTCAGTACGGCCGGGCACGGCTACACCGGCGCCATCGCGGCGGGCGAGACCGTGCGGATCTTCACCGGGGCGCCGGTGCCGGAGGGGGCCGACGCCATCCTTATCCAGGAGAACGCCGACGCGGCGGAGGATCGGATCACCGCGCGGGAGACCGTGGCGGCGGGCCGCTTCATCCGCCCGAGCGGTCTCGACTTCAAGGACGGCGACCGCCTGCTGCACGCCGGGGAGACCCTGAACCCACGCCGCCTCGCGCTGGCGGCCGCGGCCGGGTGCCCGACCCTCGCCGTGCGTCGCCGGCCGCGGGTGGCGATCCTCGCCACCGGTGACGAACTGGTCGCTCCGGGGGCGCCAGCCGCCTGGGACCAGATCGTCGCCTCCAACGGCCTCGCGCTGGCGGCCCTGGTACGGGAGGCGGGCGGCGAGCCGGTCGACCTCGGCATCGCCGGCGACACCCTGGACGCCCTCGAGGGCGCGATCGAGCGGGCGCGGGACGTGCGCGCCGACCTCTTCGTGACGCTGGGCGGGGCATCCGTGGGCGACCACGACCTCGTCCAGTCGGCCCTGCATCGCCAGGGGCTCGAACTCGGGTTCTGGAGGGTGGCGCTGCGGCCGGGCAAGCCGCTGATGCACGGGCGCCTCGGGGACATGATGGTGATCGGCCTGCCGGGCAACCCGGTCTCGGCGATCGTCTGCGGCCTGCTCTTCGTGGTGCCGGCGGTCCGCGCCATGCTGGGCGACCCCACCGCCGGCGCCGACCGGAGCGAGCCGGGCACCCTGGCCACCGACCTGCCCGCCAACGACGGCCGCGCCGACTACATGCGGGCCCGCATCGAGACCGCGTCCGACCGCCTCCCCCTGGTCTTTCCGGAGAACCGCCAGGATTCCTCGATGCTGTCGGTGCTGGGCCAGGCGGAAGCGCTGTTGATCCGTCCCCCCCATGCGCCTGCCGCCGTCAGCGGGGAGCCCTGCCGCATCCTGCGCCTGGACCGGGCGCTCGTCTGACCGCACTCCGGGACGGTCGGCCGAGGTTGGTGTCCCTCACGCCGACCACTGCCAGAAGACCGAACCCGTGAACTCGAACACCTTGTCGCCACGCTGGTTGTGGCCGGTGTTGTGGTGGGTGGCGAGACCCCAGCCGGGGCGCGAGGCGGTGGCGCGGGCCTCGGCCAGGGTGCAGGTGTAGCGGATGGTGTCGCCGGCATAGACCGGCTGCAGCCAGCGCAGGTCGCGAAACCCCGGCGAGGGTCCGAGTTGCGGCACCGGACCACGGGCCTGCGTGAACGCCGCGTCGCGCGCCCGGGTGATGTGGAGGCGCTTCATCCAGGCGGCGGTGGTGTGCCAGCCCGAGGCGCACAGGGCGCCGAAATGGGTGTGCCGCGCCGCCTCGGGGTCGATGTGGAAGGCCTGCGGATCGTAGGCGCGGGCGAAGGCGATGATGTCGGCCTGCGTGAAGACATGGCGCCCGAGATCGCGGGCGTGGCCGACGACGGCATCCTTCAGGAAGTGCAGGATCTCAGCGTCCTCCCCTTCGACCACCGGGACCGGCTCGTCGAGGACGACCCTGCGCGGCGGCAGCGGTTCGCGGCCCCGGCGGGGGAAGATCACCGTGAAGGCCTGGCTCATCACGGTCTCGTCGCGGCCGTTGATGACGGTGAGGCCGAAGCGCACGAAGCCGCGGTCCGGCTTCGAGCCGGAGGTCCGGCAATCCTCGACCTTGATGACGGCGCGCAGGCTGTCGCCGGGCATGACCGGCCGCAGCCAGCGCAGCTGCGCCACCCCCGGCGAACCCATCGAGGTTCCGCCGCGGAAGGCGTGGCGCTGCAGGAGCAGCATGCCAAACCCGGTCGTCTGCCAGCCGGACCCGATCAGGGTGCCGACGAAGGTCGCCTTGGCCGCCTCCTCGTCGAGGTGGAACGGCTGCGGGTCGAACTCCGCCGCGAAGGCAACGAGGTCGTCGCGGGTCACGGTGATCGGGCCACCGTCGATCACCTCGCCGGGGGAGAAATCCTCGAAGGCGATCTCTGTCATGCGGGTCCCTCGTGCCGGCCGCGGCGCCCGGCTCGGCTCATACTATGTCCGGGTGATCACTTCGTGATGCGGACATGGGCTTCGCTCAGGCGCCGCGCGGGCTCGGTGATACGGTTCCCGCTTGATCCAAGCGGAAACCGTATCAGTTGGCGAACCGGAAATGCAGCACGTCGCCGTCCTGGACCACGTACTCCTTGCCCTCGAGCCGGAACTTGCCGGCCTCCTTGGCGCCGCTCTCGCCCTTGAGGGTGGTGTAGTCGGTGAAGGCGATGGTCTCGGCGCGGATGAAGCCCTTCTCGAAGTCCGTATGGATGACGCCGGCCGCGGCGGGGGCGCGGGTGCCCTTCTCGATGGTCCAGGCGCGGGCCTCCTTGGGGCCGACGGTGAAGTAGGTGATGAGGCCCAGAAGCTCGTAGCCGGCGCGGATGACGCGGTTGAGGCCGGGTTCGGTGAGGCCGACCGCCTCGAGGAAGTCGCCCTGGTCGGCCACCGGCATCACCGCGATCTCGCTCTCGATCTTGGCCGAGACCACCACGGCGCGCGCGCCCTCGGCCTTGGCCTGCGCCATCACGGCCTCGGAATAGGCGTTGCCCTTGTCGGCATCGGCCTCGTCGACGTTGCAGACGTAGAGGACGGGCTTGGCGGTCATCAGGCCGAGCGTCTGGAACAGGGCCTCCTCCTCGGGCTTGCGGGGCACGAGGCGGGCCGGCTTGCCCTCGCGCAGGAGCGGCAGGGCGCGGTTGACGAGGTCGAGGGCCTCCTTGGCCTCCTTGTCGGCGCCCTTGGCCTTCTTCTCCAGAGCGAACAGGCGCTTCTCGAGGCTGTCGAGGTCGGCCAGCATCAGCTCGGTCTCGATGGTCTCGATGTCGGCCTTGGGGTCGACCTTGCCCTCGACGTGGGTGACGTCCCCGTCCGTGAAGCAGCGCACCACGTGGGCGATGGCATCGACCTCGCGGATGTTGGCGAGGAACTGGTTGCCGAGCCCCTCGCCCTTGGAGGCGCCGCGCACGAGGCCGGCGATGTCGACGAAGGTGAGCCGGGTCGGGATGATCTCCTTGGAGGAGGCGATCCGGGCGAGGTCGTCGAGGCGCGGGTCGGGCACGCCGACCTCGCCGACGTTGGGCTCGATGGTGCAGAACGGATAGTTCGCCGCCTGCGCGGCGGCCGTCTGCGTCAGCGCGTTGAAGAGGGTCGACTTGCCGACGTTCGGCAGGCCGACGATGCCGCATTTGAAGCCCATGATGTTTCCTAATGTTCGATCGTCAGCATGTCGGGCGCGACCTGGAAAGGGCTCAGGATCGTCGTTCCACGAACCTCGCGCCCGTGTTCGTAATCTTCCGAGAGGAGATAGCGGCACCCGGCGCGAATCGCTGCAGCCAGGACCACGCAATCCCACCATTGAAACCCTGTTTCCTCCCGGATCGACCAAGTGCCCGAGAGCAATTCGAGGTCGGTCGTTCCGCGCGACCATCTTTCCAAAAGGCGCGTCGCGTCGCGGATGTCAGCGAGTCCGCCCGGCACCTTGCCACGGAGGACGACGCTGTGGATTTCGCCCAGGATCTGAGGGCTGATCACCAATACGTCGCGATTCGTCAGGACTGAAAGCCAGTGTCGCGCTCGTGCCTGCTTTTCCGGAAAACGGTCGTCCCGCGCATAAAGAAAGACGTTCGTGTCGACGAACACGCGCTCAGTCATCGTCGTACATGTGATCGCGCGTGGGCGCTCGCCCATTATCGTCGAGAACGTGCCAGGACGGTCCCGATAGAAACTGATCGAGAGCCTCCCGCTGGGTCAACGGCCTGCCGACGCGGTCTTCGACGGCCTCGGCCACGAAACGGGACAGGCTTTTTCCGTCGCGTGCCGCAGCGATACGGGCTCTCTGCAAGAGGGCCTCGCTCATCGTCACGGTCACGTTCTTCATCACGATTCTCCGACGCCCTGCATATCGTGTCCTCGTGTTTTCGTGTCAATCGCGGGCATTGACCTGCTTGACGTCGTCCCAGCCGCGCCCGGACATGGCGAGGTGGACCTTGTTCTGGAAGGCGGCGTCGTCGCCGGACGCGAGCAGCGCGGCGTGGTCGGCGATGGCGCGGCAGAGGTCGTCGACCCAGGCCGCCTCGCCCTTTCCGAAGTCGTTGAGGACGTAGGCGTGGACCAGCGCCTTGTCGCCGGGGTGGCCGATGCCGAGGCGCACCCGGCGGTAATCGTTGCCGCAGAGCGCGGTGATCGAGCGCAGGCCGTTGTGGCCGGCGTTGCCGCCACCGAGCTTGAGCCTGAGCTTGGCGGGGGCGAGGTCGAGTTCGTCGTGCAGGACGATGACGTCGGACAGGGCGATCTTGTGAAACCGTTGCGCCTCGGCGACCGCGCGGCCCGAGTCGTTCATGAAGGTCTGGGGCTTGAGCAGGATCGCGCGCGTGGTGCCGAGGGTCGCCTCGGCGATCTCGCCCTGGAACTTGCGCCGCCACGGGCCGGCACGGTGGACCCGGGCGATCTCGTCGAGGGCGAGGAAACCGATGTTGTGGCGGTTCTTGGCGTAGCGCGGACCGGGGTTGCCGAGGCCGACGATGAGATGCATGGCCGAACGCTCCACGGGCCGGCGGTCAGGCGGCCATCAACGCAAAGATGCCCCGGCCTCGCGGCCGGAGCATCTGTCGAAACGGAACGAGGGCGGGCCGCGATGGACCCGTCGCCTCAATCCTCCTTCTTGGCCTCGTCGGCGGCCTCTTCGGCCTCGGCCTCTTCCTCGGCCTTCTCCTCGGCGGCTTCGGCCGACTGGGCCTCGGCGATCGCAGCCTCCTCGGCCTCGACCTCGGCACCCAGGACCGTCGGCGGCACCACGTTGGCGACCGGCGCCTCGGGCTCGCCGTTGTAGGTGGCGTTGGCGGGCAGCTTCACCGACTCGATGTGGATCGTGTCGCCGATCTGAAGACCGGTGAGGTCGATCTCGATGGCGTCGGGGATGCCGTCGGCCGGGACTTCGAGCGGGATCGTGTGCATCACGATGTTGAGGGTGCCGCCGTTCTGCTTGATGCCGGGGGCCGCGTCCTCGTTGACGAAGTGCACGGGCACCTCGACCTCGAGGGTCTGGCCGGCGACGACGCGCAGGAAGTCGACGTGCAGCGGCACGCCGCTCACCGGGTCGAGCTGGAAGTCGCGCGGGATCGCACGGGTCTTCTTGCCGCCGGCATCGATCTCGAACAGCGTGGTCTTGAAGCCGCCGGCGTAGATCAGGGTGCGAGCCCGGACGAGGTCGATGGCGATGGCCTGGGGAGGCTTGCCGCCACCATAGATGACGGCGGGAACTTGACCCTGGCGACGAACGGCCCGGGCGGCCCCCTTGCCGACCCGGTCGCGTGCCACGGCCTCAAGCGGCTTGACGGCGCTCATGACGTGATCCTCATAAAAATGCGATTGCTAGGGACGGAACGACGAAAGCCGCCCGAAACGGACGGCCCAGCACCGATCCTAATGGATGCGCCCGTGCCTCCAGGGGTGTCTGGCGAGCGCAAGGCGCTGTGTAATCGCTGACGCCGCCCCATGCAACGGCAAGGTGCCGGCCGGGATGGCGCCAATGCCGGCGGTTCCGGCGACCGTCGAGAAACCATCCGCCGCGATTTTCAGGCCCTGGCCGCATCCGGTCGGCCGACATGAGGCAGTTCCTCAACCACGCCGGTCTACGACCGACCCACCTTCATCGAGCCGGACGGCGGGACCGCCGGATCAGCAGCACCCTGCGGCGTCCAGACCGCGCCCACCGGGAAGTCCACCTCATGACGCGACCGATCCTGTGGGCGCTCGGTATCTCCGCGGCCGCCACCCTGTGGGGCGTCGGCCTCGCCGGCCGCCTCGACCAACGGGCGCCGCCGCCGGCTCCGGACGGCGGGCAGGTCATGATGCACACCCCCGCACCGGTGGCCCTGGCGCCGACCACGCTCGTGCTGGAGGCCAATGCGCAGGGGCACTTCTTCACGCAGGTGCAGATCGACGGAAACCGCCTCTCGATGATGGTCGATACCGGGGCGACCCTGTGCGCCTTCTCGCAGGAGGACGCCGAGCGGGCCGGCATCCGTGTCTACGAGCGCGACTTCACCGCCAGGACCCAGACCGCCAACGGCACCGTCGCGGTGGCACCCGTGCGCATCCCGGCCATCCGCATCGGCGCGATCACCGTGCGCGACGTGGAGGCCGTCATCGTGCCGCGGGGCAAGCTCTCCACGAGCCTGCTCGGCATGTCGTTCCTGCGGCGCCTGCCCGACGTCGGCATGGCGCGCGGGCGCCTGACCCTGCGCGGGTGAGGCTCAGGCCGCGCTGCGCCGCTCAGGGTAGAGCGATAGGAGGCCGGCCTCGTCCGCCTGCGCGATGCCGCGCTCGGTGATGATCCCCGTGACCAGGCGCGCCGGCGTCACGTCGAAGGCGGGGTTGGCGACGGGGCTGCCGGGCGACACCACCTCGATGGTGGCGAACCCGCCCTCGGCCAGACGCCCGGTGAGGTGGGAGACCTCGCGGCCGTCGCGCTCCTCGATGGGGATCTCGCGAACCCCGTCCCGCAGCGTCCAGTCGATGGTCGAGAAGGGCAGGGCGGCGTAGAACGGCACGCGGTTGTCGTGGGCGGCGAGCGCCTTCAGATAGGTCCCGATCTTGTTGCAGACGTCGCCGGTGGCGGTGGTCCGGTCCGAGCCGACGATGCAGATGTCGATCCGCCCGTGCTGCATCAGGTGGCCGCCGGCGTTGTCGGCGATGACGGTGTGGGGCACGCCGTGGCCGTTGAGCTCGAACGCGGTGAGCGCGGCACCCTGGTTGCGCGGCCTCGTCTCGTCCACGAAGACATGGACCGGCACGCCGGCCTCGTGGGCCGCGTAGATCGGCGCGAGTGCCGTGCCCCAGTCGACGGTGGCGAGCCAGCCGGCGTTGCAATGGGTCAGCACGTCGACCGGCCGGCCGGTCTTCCGGTGGATGTCGGCCAGGAGCCGCGCGCCGTGCTCGCCGATGGCCCGGCAGCTCTCGACGTCCTCCTCGGCGATGCGGCCGGCCTCGGCGAAGGCCAGGGCGGCACGCTCCGGTTCGGGCGCAGCGCGCAGGAGGGCGGCGACGCGCGCCAGCGCCCAGCGCAGGTTGATCGCGGTGGGGCGGGTCGCCGCGAGGGTGGCCACGGCCCGGTCGATGCCGGCTGCGGTGGCGTCGGCGCGCATCGCCAGCGCCATCCCGTAGGCGGCGGTGACGCCGATGAGGGGAGCGCCGCGCACCACCATGGTGCGGATGGCCACCGCCGCATCGTCCAGGGTCGCCAAGCGCTTCAGTTCGAAGGCGAACGGAAGCCGGGTCTGGTCGATGACCTGGACCGACAGGCCGTCGGCCTCGGGGAGGATGGTGCGGTAGGGGCGACCGTCGATGTTCATGCGCGGGCCTCTCGCACAATCCGCAGCGGACGGCCAGCGGCGATCCCGCCACCCCCGACCCATGGCGGTTTGCAAGGATGCGATTCTCGGCCAAGCTACCCCGGTCGCAGCCGCCCGAATCGGCGGCATCGGGAGCGTCAGATCATGAGCGATCATCTCGCCGACGTGAAGAAATACGCCAAAGGCCCCGTCGACGAGGCGGTGGTGGAGGCGATGGCCAAGACCTACCGGCTGGTCCTATCCAAGCCCGACACGAAGTTCGTCGCCTGTTCGGACCAGGCCGAACTCGACACGGTGCGTGAGAACTTCCTCAAGAAGAAGCTCGGCCTGTCCGGCGACGACCTCGACGCCGCCATCAAGGACGTCTGCGAGACGATGAAGGCCTCGCGCTCGAAGTCGCGGCTGACGTTCTATTATCTGCTGGCCGAGCGTTACGGGAAGCTCGCTACTTTCGCGTGAGGGGATCGGGGACGCATTCGGTCGTTCGGTCAGAACGCCTTTGGAAGCTTCGCTTGTTTGAGGACGCCGTTGGCGGTGTGACGCGATTTGATTGCGTTATCGACGACGACTTTCAGGCCGGTCTCGTCCTGCCGCCAGATCTCATGGTCGCCGCGACCGCTACGCCAGAACGCGAAGCCATTCAGACGCAGCAACTTTTTCAATGCCGGGGTAAAGTCCGTCACGTAGCGCAGGCCTCATAAAGCACTCTGCGTGCGAGGATAGAGCACAATCCTTCTGTGCTGGGCGGGCGCAAACAAGATCACGCCGCCTCGAAGCGAATCCGTTCATGCGCATGGGCGATCAGATCGAGCTCGACCTCGGTCCCGGACGCGAACGCGTCGAGGTCTCGGATCATGATCGGCAATTTGCGACGCAGCGCATCCAACGTCGGAGCTTCCGTCATCAGGCCGGGGATATCGGTCTCCTGGACGAACCATACCCCTGCGTCGCTGTCCCAGGCGCAACGGATAACGGCGTGACGGATCATCGACATGGTCTCCGGACTGACCTGCACGTTCGCCCGGCGGGCTCCTCGAGACAAGGTACTTAAAAGCTCACCGCCCGCACCCGCTTCACCTGCGGGATCGCCGCGATCTCGGCCATCACGGACTCCGAGATCGGCGCGTCGATGGCGCAGAAGCAGATGGCGTTGCCGCCCTCCTCCTCGCGGCCGAGGCTGAAGGTGGCGACGTTGACGTTCGCTTCACCGAGCACGCTACCCAGCCGGCCGATGAAGCCCGGCTTGTCGTGGTTGCGCACGTAGAGCATGTGCGGCGCGAAGGCGGCGTCGATGGGGATCGAGCGGATCTCGATGATCCGCGGCTTGCCGTCGTGGAAGACGGTGCCGGCGGCGTCGCGCGGCATGTCCTCTGCGTCCACCGTGATGCGCACGACCGATTCGTAGTCGCTGACCGCACCCTCGCGCTTGACTTCCTCCACCACGATGCCGCGCTCGCGGGCCACGATGGGGGCCGAGACCATGTTGATGTCGGCCAGGAACGGCCGCAGGACGCCGGTCACCGCCGCCGAGGTCAGGGCGCGGGTGTTCATGGAGGCCACCGCCCCCTCGTAGGTGATGCGGATGCCCTTGATCGGCGCCTCGGTGAGCTGGCCGAGGAACGAACCGAGCCTGTCGGCCAGCGCCACGAACGGCTTGAGCCGGGGCGCCTCGTCGGCGGTGATCGAGGGGAAGTTGATGGCGTTGGTGATGGCGCCCTGGAGCAGGTAGTCGGCCATCTGCTCGGCCACCTGAAGCGCCACGTTCTCCTGCGCCTCGCTGGTGGCCGCACCGAGATGCGGCGTGCAGATCATATTCGGGTGCCCGAACAGCGGGTTTTCCGTCGCCGGCTCCTCCACGAAGACGTCGAAGGCCGCCCCCGCCACGTGGCCGGAGTCGAGGGCGGCGCGCAGGGCGACCTCGTCCACGAGCCCGCCGCGGGCACAATTGACGATCCGCACGCCGGGCTTGGTCCTGGCCAGGCTCTCGGAGGAGAGGATGTTGCGGGTCTTCTCGGTCATCGGCACGTGCAGGGTGATGACGTCGGCCCGCGCCAGGAGCACGTCGAGGTCGACCTTCTCGACGCCGATCTCGATCGCCCGCTCGGGCGACAGGTAAGGATCGTAGGCGACGACCTTGAGCTTGAGGCCGATGGCCCGGTCGGCGACGATGGCGCCGATGTTGCCGCAGCCGATGATGCCGAGGGTCTTGCCCGTCAGCTCGACGCCCATGAACCGGTTCTTCTCCCACCTGCCGGCCTGGGTCGAGAGGTCGGCCTGCGGGATCTGGCGGGCGAGCGCGAACATCATCGCGATGGCGTGTTCGGCGGTGGTGATCGAATTGCCGAAGGGCGTGTTCATCACGATGACGCCGCGGGCGGTGGCGGCCGGCACGTCGACGTTGTCGACGCCGATCCCGGCCCGGCCGATCACCCGGAGGCGGCCGGCCCGGTCCAGCACCTTCTGCGTCACCTTGGTGGCGGACCGGATCGCCAGCCCGTCATAATCGCCGATGATGGCCGCGAAGGCGTCCTTGTCCTTGCCGAGCTCGGGGCGGAAATCGACGTCGATGCCCCGGTCGCGAAAGATCTGCACGGCGGCATCGGACAGGGCGTCGGAGATCAGGACCTTGGGAGCGGGCATCGGTGTCTCCGGCTCGGGTGGATAGGCGCGGGGCCTGTCGCTCCGCCGAGGGGAGACGGCGCGCTCCCTCTCGTGGCGCCGTCCTCGGCGAGGGGACGCGCGCTTTCATAGCCACAGAGCCACCCTGCGCAAACCCGCTCCCACCGGACAATTCCGCCGGTCTGACAGGAAACCTCGGCGGGGCGGCGACCGCCGCGATCCCGCGCAGGCATCCGGTCTCATACCATTTCGATTGTTCACTTCGTGATGCGGAAATGGGCTTCGCTCAGGCGCCGCGCGGGCTCGGTGATACGGTTCCTGCTCGATTCAAGCGGAACCCGTATCAATAGGCATTGCGATACGCCCGCGGCGACACCACCGTGCGCACCATGATCTGGATGTCGAGCCAGACCGACCAGTTGTCGATGTAATGCAGGTCGTGGGCGACCCGCCGCTCCATGTCGAGGTCGGTCAGCGTCTCGCCGCGCAGGCCGTGGACCTGCGCCCAGCCGGTGATGCCGGGCTTCACGTTGTGGCGGCGGGCGTAGAGGGCGATCCGGCGCTCGAAGCTGCGGTCGTGGGCCAGGGCGTGCGGGCGGGGGCCGACCAGGGACATCTCGCCCAGCACCACGTTGAAGAGCTGGGGCAGCTCGTCGATGTTGGAGCGCCGCAACACGGCGCCGACCCGGGTGATCCGGCTGTCGTTGCGCGAGGCCTGCCGGAACACCGCGCTGCGCTCGGTCTTCATGCTGCGGAACTTGTAGACCCCGAAGGCCTGCTGGTTGAACCCGTAGCGGCGCTGGCGGAAGAACACCGGCCCCGGGCTGTCGAGCTTGATCAGGATCGCCACCGCCACGAACAGCGGCGCCAGCATCACCAGGGCGAGGAGCGACAGGCCGATGTCCATCGCCCGCTTGACGAAGATCTCTCCGGCCTGGAGCGGTTTGCGTCCGACCCGGATGCCGGAGAGCTGGCCGATCCGCCCGACCTGGAGATCGGGAAAGCGGTCCATGATCGAGCCGGGGCGCAGGTGCAGGGTGGCCGGCACGCGCAGGAAGGCGTCGACGCAGCGTTCCACGTCCGCCGTGTCGGTCCACGGCACCAGGATGAACACGTCGTCGGGCTGGAGGAAGCGGATCACCGAGACGGCGAGGTCGAGATCCTCCGCGACCTGCGTCCGACGCGCGGCCTCGTCGGCCTCGGGCGCCACCCGGCGCAGATAGCTCGTCCCGATGATCCGTAGGCCGAGGGCATCGGCGTCCTTGCCGTCGTAGAACCGCGCGATGTCCTCCTCGTAGCCGACGAGGTGGACCCGGCTGATCGAGGCCGATGCGGAGGTGATGCCGTGGCGCAGCAGCCGGACCATCCCGAACCGGACGACGAGCATCGCCGGCAGGCCGGCCACGAAGATGCCCGCGGTCACCGCCCGCGAGAGATCGTTCGAGGTCTTGGTGGCGAAGCCGACGACGAGGGTCAGCGCCCAGGCCGCCAGCCACAGGGTAGCCGTGCGGCGCAGGTGGGGACGCTGCGCGATCTGCGCCTCGATGCCGTAGTCCTCGCGCACGATGTTGGTGGTGAGGATGATCAGGGCCAGCAGGCCGGAGATGTGCAGCCAGGTGCCGGTGCCCGCCGGCATGAAGATCCGGGCGGTGGCGAAGCAATACGCGATGTCGACGGCATAGGCCGTGCCGACGATGACCAGGAGATCGGTCATCGCCACGGCCCCGGAGATCCCGACGCGGAAGGCGGCACGGTTGCGACGCGGCAGAAGCGAGGCCCACACGTCGCGGCGGCGCGCGCCGAGGGAGGGCAGCCGGTGATAGACCTTCGGGGGCGGTTCCTGGAGCATGGTGGTGCTGTGTACCGTCTTGGGCCGGGAATTGTTTCAAAATGACCGATCGATCCACACGATCGTCACCTGCCATCTGTCCTGCGCAATTCCCGCACCCCCGAAAACGAGACGGCGCCCGCTCTCCGGGAGCGGACGCCGTAGCAGACGGGTCGCGACCCGGCCCATGAAGGGGGTCGGGATGTCCCGGTTCGATCGGCCGCCCGTGGCCGGCCCGTCCTCGTTCAGGCGGCCGCGTCGGACGCCGATTGGCCGAGCGTCTGGACCGCCTCGAAACCCTCGAACTGCGGGTGCCCGACGTAGAGCGGCTTGGTGGTGGGGACCCGGCTGTGGGCCTTGCGGAACTGCTCGGAGCGGGTCCAGGCCTCGAAGTCGGACTTCGAGCGCCAGATCGTATGGGAGGCGTAGAGGATGTGGTCCTCGTGCTCGGGCCCCTTGAGCAACTGAAACTCGACGAACCCCGCCATCTCCCCGAGGTGACTGTCGCGGCCGAGCCAGACCTGCTCGAAGTCTGCGGCCGATTCCTTGACGACCTTGAAGCGATTCATGGCGATGAACATCGGAATTTCTCTCCTGGGTTGGGTCTGCGGCCACGGTAGGGCGAAGCGACGCGGACCGAAACACGACGCGTCGCCGCTGGTGGATGTGGCATGATGTCGACCCAGAGATACCGGAGAGCTTATAAGGATGACTACGGCGACGACTGTCGATGATTGTTGAAGGTCTTCATTTACCAGGCAGAGCATTGCCGTCCCTGCGCCCGTCTTTCGAGGATTCCCCGGTGGGGCGCACTTGCCATAGGTTGGTCGTTCGTGGTCAAGCTCGGGTGCGTGATACTTGCGGATGGCGAGGCAATGCGCCCTAGGCGATTGCTATCGCGCTCCAATACGTTATCCAAAGCCGGTGTGGTGTCGAGAATCCTGCGCCCGAGCCGTCCCGGTGGATCATGACCGGCGGACGGCTCCAGGATCGGCAGCGCGATCAAGGATGGACGCCCGCTCAACGAGGTCCGGGGCGGCGTACAGCGTAACAGTCGGACTGAGCCGAGTGACGATGCCTAAACAGACCACGGACGTCGACCGACTGGTTGGATTGCGGATCACCGCGCTGCGTAAGGCGCGCGGTTTGAGCCAGACGGCCCTGGGCACGGCCGTCGGCGTGACGTTCCAGCAGGTCCAGAAGTACGAGAAGGGCCAGAACCGCGTCGGAGCCGGTCGCCTGCGCGAGATCGCCCGCCTGCTGGAGGTTCCGGTCACGGCCTTCTTCGAGGACGAGGAGGGCGGCAGCCAGAACGACGCCTTCGGTTTCCTCGGGACCCAGGGCGCGATCGAGCTGCTTCGGGCCTATGCCCTGATCGAGGACGACCAGCTGCGCCGCGACGTGCTCGCCTTGGTGAGGACCGCGTCGAAGATGGGCAAGCAGCCCGCCGCCACCGCGGCCGCGGTGCCCGTGGCCGTCCCCGCCGTCGTGGCCGCCGCGTCGCAGGCACCCGCTCCGGAACCCGACGCCGTCGCCTGAGCCGCCCGGCCTTCGCCGACGTGTGCTGACTTCAGCCATTCCTGGGATCGAGGCCCGCCTCGGTGCCGCTGCCGCGACGACGCGGCCCAGAGAATGCGACGGCTTGCGCCCTCGTCCGGTCCGGCGGGGTCCTACCCCGAGATCAGGTGGAAGAAGCTGCCGGTGACATGGCCGTCGCGGTGGCCCGCCAGTCCGCGGGGAACGCCCTCCGCATCGGTGGCCTCGGCGAGGGCGATTTCGCGCGCGGGAGCGTCGGTCAGCTCGCTCGCATAGTGGAACTCGTGCCCCACAAGCCGGGCCCCGGCCTCCCCGAGAACGCAACCGGCCACCAGCGTCGCGACGCGGTAGCCGAGGTGCAGCCGCCTCGCGCGGTAGGAGGTCTCCACCGGCAGGAGCCCGGCCATGGGGTGGGTGATACCCTCGGCATCCTCCAGGCTGCGGCCGAGCACCATGTAGCCGCCGCACTCGCCGTGAACCGGCTTGTCCTTCGCGAACGCACGCAGCCCGTCGAGGAAGCCCTGCGCCGTGGCCAGGGTGCAGGCGTGGAGTTCGGGATAGCCCCCCGGCAGCCAGCAGGCGTCGCAATCCGAACCGGGCGCCTCGTCGGCCAGCGGCGAGAACGCCACGAGTTCGGCCCCGGCGCGGCGCCATCCGATCTCCAGGTGCGGATACAGGAACGAGAACGCCGCGTCCGATGCCACCGCGATGCGCTGGCCCGGTGGACGGGGCAGGGCGGTCGGGCCGCCCGGCAGTCCGGTGGAGGCCGCCGCCGCCAGGACGGCGTCGAGGTCGATGCCGGCCTCCGCCAGATCCGCGAGGCGGTCGAGGCGGGCGTCGAGGTCGCCGGTCTCGCGGGCCTGGACGAGGCCGAGGTGGCGCTCGGGCAGGCTGAGGCCGGCATCGCGCATCAGGGCCCCCAGCACCGGCATCCCGATCCGGCTCAGGCCGGCTTCCACCAGGCGGCGGTGCCGGGCGCTGGCGACCTTGTTGAGGATGACGCCGGCGATGCGGATGCGGGGGTCGTAGGCGGCGCAGCCGAGCGCCACCGCGGCGGCCGATTGCGCCGAACCCGAGACGTCGAGCACCAGGATCACCGGCCAGCCGTAGCGGGCGGCGATGTCGGCGTTGGCGCCGGTGACGCCCTCCTGCGCCACGATCCCGTCGAACAGGCCCATGGAGCCTTCCGCGACCACGAGGTCGGCGTCGGTCATGGCGAGATCCGCGACGCCGTCGAGGAGCGCGTCCGGCATCGCGAAGCTGTCGAGGTTGACGCTGGGCGCCCCCGTCGCGGCCTGGTGGAAGGCGGGATCGATGTAGTCCGGCCCGCATTTGGCGCCCTGGACCCGCAGGCCGCGCCGTCGCAACGCGCGCATCAACGCGAGGGTGACGGTGGTCTTGCCCGAACTCGAACGGGGGGCGGCGACGAGGAGGCCGGGGGTCATATCGCCAAGCCTTCCGGGTTGGTGGCGGTGGGCCGGAACCGCCGGTCGTAATCGGCCGCGTAGAGCGCGCTCTCGCGAAACCCGTCGGCGGCGAGCGCCGGCCCCACCAGGATCAGCGCCGTGCGCTCGAGACCGGCCGCCGCGACCTGCGCGGCGATGGTGGCGAGCGTGCCCGTCAGGACGCGCTCGTCCGGCCAGGTGGCCCGGAACACCACCGCGACCGGGCCGTCGGCGCCGTAGAAGGGCGTCAATTCGGCGACGACCCTGTCGATGACGTGGATCGAGAGATGCAGCGCCAGGGTGGCGCCGGTGGCAGCGTAGGCGGCGAGTTGTTCGCGCTCGGGCATGGCGCTCGCCCGCCCGGAGGTGCGCGTCAGCACCACGGTCTGGGCCACCCCCGGCACGGTCAGTTCGCGCCGCAGGATCGCTGCGGCGGCGGCGAATGAGGGCACCCCCGGCGTCACCGTATAGGGGATACCGAGGCGGTCGAGGCGCCGGGTCTGTTCGGCGAGCGCGCTCCAGATCGAGAGGTCGCCCGAATGCAGCCGCGCCACGTCCTGCCCGGCCGCGTGGGCGGCGGTGCATTCGGCCATGATCGCGTCGAGGTCGAGGGGCGCGGTGTCGACGATGCGCGCCCCCGGCGGGCACCAGCCGAGGATCTCGGGCGCCACCAGGGAGCCGGCGTGGAGGCAGACGGGGCAGCGGGCGATGAGGTCGCGCCCGCGCACGGTCACGAGGTCGGCCGCACCCGGCCCGGCGCCGATGAAATGGATGGTCATGGCGACGGGCTTTGCCCCGAAACCGGCACCGACGCCAGGGCGCACGTCGCCCCGGCGCCGACCATGCGCGCCACCACGAGCCGCCCGCCCGCGCCGGCGGCCGCCAGGGCGGCGGCTTCCGCCACCGACCCGACCCCTCGGCTCGCCGCGATCCTGGCGGAGCGGGTCGGCACCCGGTCGTCGACCGCGATGAGGTCGGCCGGCGCGATGGCAACGAGGGCGACGCCGAGCAGGCGGGCGGCCCGCACGACGGCGGGTTCGCCGGCCCGGTCGCTCGCGGTGGCCAAAGCACGAAGATCGCCGGGATCGGCGCCGGCCGCCTCCAGGGCGGCGCGGACGAGCGCCGCGATCTCCTTGGGTTGCGTCGCGTGGCGGAAGCCGACGCCTGCGACGAGGTGTGTCACCGCTTGGTCCAGGCCCATTGCGTCACCGGCATCGCGCTGCGCCAGCCGTGCATGCCGCCGACCGGATCGGCCCGGGCCACCGACAGCCGGCGCAGGCTTCCGCCCTCCTGCGCGAAGGCCGCGAGCAGGGCGGCTTCTCCCTCCAGGGTGACGGCGTTGGCCACCAGCCGCCCGCCGGGACGCAGGGCCTTCAGGCACGCCGCCAGGATCGCCGGATCGGAGACGCCGCCGCCGATGAAGATCGCGTCCGGCTCGGGCAGACCCGCCAGCGCGGCCGGGGCGCTGCCCGCGACGATGGCGATGTCGGGCACACCGAGGCGGTCGGCATTGCGCCGGATGCGCGCGGCCCGCTCCGCCCTGGCCTCGACGGCGAAGGCGTGGTTGGCGGGATGGCGCAGGCACCATTCGATGGCGACCGAGCCCGCCCCGGCGCCGACGTCCCACAACACCTGTCCGGCGGCCGGCCGCAGGGCCGAGAGCGTCACCGCCCGGATCTCGGACTTGGTGAGCTGCCCGTCGTTCTCGAACCAGGCGTCGTCGAGGCCGGGGCTCAAGGTGACCACCTGCGCCCGCGCGGACCCCACGACCGCAATGGCGACGGTGTTGAGCGGATCGATATCGGCAATCGCGAAGCGGGCGGCGGGCGCGGTGCGGATCCGCTCGCGCGGGCCGCCCATCGCTTCGAGCACGGTGATGGGGGAATCGCCGAACCCGCGTTCGGCGAGGAGCGCGGCGACGCTGGCCGCCGTGGTCCCGTCCCAGGCCAGCACGAGCAGTCGGGCGCCCGGCTGCAGGGCGGGCACGATCCGCGGCAGCGACCGGCCGTGCAGGGTGAGGCAGGTGCACTCCGCCAGCGGCCAGCCGAGGCGGGCGCAGGCGAGGCTGAAGGCGGAGGGCTGGGGGTAGGCGGCGATCTCGGACGGAGCGACCAGCCGCGCGATCTCGGCGCCGATGCCGTAGTGGAACGGATCGCCGGTGGCGAGCAGGCAGGTCGGCCGGCCGCGCCGCGCCAGAATCTCGGGGTAGGCGTCGGTGATCGGCCGTGGCCACGGCCGTCCCTCGCCGGTCAGCGGCGCGGCGAGATCGAGGTGGCGCGTCCCGCCGTAGACGACCTCGGCCCGATCGAGGGCGGCGCGGGCGGCGGGGTGGAGGCCGGCGTGGCCGTCCTCGCCGATCCCGACGATGGCGAGCCAGGGGCCGACGCTCGACAGCGGTTCATGGGTCATGGAACAAGGCCCGCATGCGTATCCTCATCCTCGGCGGCACCGGCGAGGCGAGCGCCCTGGTGGCCGGGCTCGCGGGCACCGTGCACGCCGTCACCCTGTCCCTGGCCGGCCGCACGACGGCGCCCAGGGTCGAGCCCGTGCGCACCCGCGTCGGCGGGTTCGGCGGCGCCGAGGGCCTGGCGGCCTGGCTGCGGGCGGAGGCCACCGATCTCCTGGTCGACGCGACCCATCCCTTCGCCGCCCGCATCGGCGTGAACGCGGCCGTGGCCGCCCAGAGCGTGGGCATCAAGATCCTGGCCGTCCGGCGGCCGCCCTGGCCGCGACGGCCCGGCGACCTCTGGACCGAGGTGGCGAGCGTGGCCGATTGCGTTGCGGCCCTGGGGCCGGTGCCGCGCCGGGTGTTCGTCACCGTCGGCCGCCTCGAACTGCCGGTCTTCGCCGCGGCCCCCCAGCACGACTACGTGGTGCGCACCATCGAGCCGGTGGGCGACGCCCTGCCGGTGCCGCGCCTCACCACCATCGCCGCCCGTGGCCCGTTCGCACAGGCCGACGAGGCGCGGTTCATGCGCGAGGCGGCCATCGAGGTGCTGGTGACCAAGAACTCCGGCGGCGAGGCCACCTACGGCAAGGTCGCCGCGGCGCGGGCGCTGGCTGTTCCGGTGGTGATCGTCCGCCAGCCCGAGAAGCCGGAGGTGGCGCGGGTTGCGGATGCGGCGCAGGCTCTGGCGTGGATCGAAGCTTTTTCGACGCGATGAACGCGCCGCATCGCGCGTGCGAAACCCATCCCCCCCTGCGGGGGAGGGTGCCTTGCGGATGCGCTGCGGGAGGGGGGCAAGCGACCTCCCCGAACGAACCTGAGCCTTCCTCTCCCGACCCTCGCTGACGGGAGGGCCACCTTCCCCCGCAGGGAGGGGAGGGTTTCGAGCGTGCATGGCTCTCACGCCGGCACGCTGCGCGGGGTGTAGACGAACGGTCGCTCGCCGTCGCCGCGCGGGATCAGCCGGGTCGCGGATGCGCCGATGATGACCAGCGTCGCCATGTCGGCCGACGCCTCGCGGGCCTCGGCCAGGGTCAGCACCCGGATCGCCTCGTCGGGGCGCGACACGGCGCGGGCGAGCATCACCGGGGTGCCGGGCGCCCGGATCTCGGCGGCGAGCCCCAGGGCGGCACCGAGCTGCCAGGGTCGCGCCGAGGAGATCGGGTTGTAGAGGGCGACGACGAAATCGGCCCGCAGCACCGCCTCCAGCCGGGCGGTGATGACCGGCCAGGGTTTCAGGTTGTCCGACAGCGACAGCGCGCAGAAATCCCCGCCCAGCGGCGCCCCGAGGCTGGCGGCGGCCGCGAGCATGGCGGTGATGCCGGGCTCCACCCGGATGTCGAGGCGGCGCCAGGCCGGATCGCCCGCCTCCACCGCCTCGAACACGGCCGCGGCCATGGCGAAGACGCCGGGATCGCCCCCTGAGACCACCGCGACGCGGCGGCCGGAGGCGGCGAGTTCCAGGGCCTGGCGCGCCCGGTCGACCTCGACGCGGTTGTCGGAGGCATGGCGCACGAGGTCCGGCCGCTCGGGCACGCGGGCGACGTAGGGGATGTAGCCGATCAGGTCCTGTGCCTGCGCCAGCGCATCCTGCGCCGCCTGCGTCAGCAGGCGGGGGTCGCCGGGGCCGAGGCCGATCACCGTGACCGAGCCGGTCACGGCCGGCGGCCCTCGCCCGGCACCAGCACCATCGAGAAATAGGGGGCGACGTCGTCGGGCTTCTCGGCCAGGGCCACGACCTTCTCGCCGGCCATCGTCCCGCGTTCCACGTAGACCGCACGCTCGAGGAGACCGGTCTCGGCGAGCGCGCGCCGCACCTTCGGCAAATGGCGGCCGAGCTTCATGATGACGGCGGCATCAGTGATGCCGAGCCGTTGCACCAGGGCGTCGTGGGGGAGGGTGGCGGGCAGGATGGTGAGGACGTCGTCGCCCCAGGTGATGGGGGTGCCCGCCCGGGTCCAGCAGCCCGACATGCCGGTGACGCCGGGCACCACCTCCACCGGGAAGCGGTCCTTCAGCCGGCGCCAGAGGTGCATGAAGGAGCCGTAGAAGAACGGATCGCCCTCCGACAGGATCGCCACGTCGCGGCCCAGGCTGAGATGGTCGGCGAGGCGCCCGGCCGCATCATCGTAGAAGTCGGCGAGCGCGGAGACGTATTCGGCGTGATCGGGCGGCAGTTCGGTGGTGTAGGGGTAGACCAGCGGGAACTCGCGGGCGGGGTCGCGCATCACCGCATCGGCGATAGTGCGGGCGTTGCCGCGCTTTCCCTTCTTGCAAAAATGCACGAGCACCGGCGCCTGCGACAGCACATTCATGGCGCGCACGGTGAGGTAGTCCGGGTCGCCAGGCCCCATGCCGACGCCGAACAGCGTGCCGGTGGTGACGCTGCGCGGGGCCGCCCGCGGCTCGTCGGGCAGGACCGAAGGCCGCTCGGTCGCGTCCATCACTCGACCTCGCAGGCCAGCGCGTTGATCGCGGCCGCCGTCATGGCGCTGCCGCCGCGCCGGCCGTGGACGACGACGAAGGGCACACGGCCGTCGCGCGCCAGGGCGTCTTTGGATTCCGCCGCGCCGACGAAGCCGACGGGGATGCCGATGACGGCGGCCGGCGGTGCGATGCCTTCGTCGAGGAGTTCGAGCAGCCGGAACAGGGCGGTGGGGGCGTTGCCGACGGCTACGATGCTGCCGGGCAGGTGCTCGCGCCACAGCTCCATGGCGGCGGCGGTGCGGGTGGTGGCCATCTCGGCGGCCAAGCCCGCCACGCGTGGATCGCTCAAGGTACAGATCACCTTGTTGTCGGCGGGCAGGCGCGACCGGGTGACGCCGTCGGCGACCATGCGCACGTCGCACAGGATCGGGGCGCCCCGCTTTAGGGCATCGGCACCGGAGTCGGCGAAATCCTCCGAGATCGCCACGTCGGCGGGCAGGTCCGTCATGCCGCAGGCATGGATCATCCGCACCACCACCCGCTCGGCGATGCCGTGGAAGCGGGCGAGATCGGCCTCGGCGCGGATCATCGCGAAGGAGCGGGCATAGATCGCCTGCCCGTCGCGCAGGTAATCGACGCGCGAATGGGTCGGCGCGGTCATGGCTGAATCCTGAAAGCCCGTTCGAGGGGAAGGGCCGGGTCGGCCCTCCTTAGACGCTCCAGCGCCGCCTCGAAAGTCAGTTGCATCGCCGGCAGGTCGGAGGGCGCGCCGCCGATCACGATGCCGTAGAGGCCGCCGTTCCCCACCAGGGTCAGGTCGGCCGCCTGGGGATGGGCGCAGCCCTTGGCGCAGCCCGAGACATGCCCCCGCAACCCGCGTGCCGCGAAGGGGCCGAACGCCTGCGCCAGCCGCGCCGCGTGGTCGAGGGTGGGGGTGGAGCCCGAGGCGCAGGCCGGCGCGCCGGGGCAGGCGGCGACGGCCCCGCGCGGATCGTCGGGCTCGGTGACGAAGCCGGTCAGGACATCGCGGGCCCGGCGCAGGGCGCCGGCATCCGTGCCGGCGAGGGCGAAGCCCCGGGTGGGCGAGAGATGGATGTCGCTGCCCAGGGCCTTGGCCGCGTCGGCGAGCCGATGCAGAGCGCCGGAATCGCAGCGGCCGAAGGGCGCGTCGAGGAGGAGGGCGGTGCGTCCGTCGCCGAGGTCGCCGATCCCGCAGCGGAGCCTCGGCGCGGCGGCTGCGGGCGTCGCCACGGCCGTCGGGCGGAGGTCGGCGATCAGCCGACTCCTCTCGCCCGCCGGGAGGTCCCGCATCCGGCGCACTCCACTGGCGGCCAGGGTCCGCAGCGCAAGGCCCGCCACTTCCAGCGGCTCGGCCGCCGTGAACCATTCGGGGCCGTCAGGGCCGGCCAATGCCATTGCGATCCGGAGGGCTCGCCTCTCCGCGACGGGTGCAGTAGCGTCGTTGAGAACGCAGAGGCGGATGTCGGCCTCACCGTCTCCGGAGCCCACGAACGCCACGTCCTCCACGCTCACCAGCGCCTTGGCCGGCAATCCCGGGATGGCGAGCCCGATCGCCTCGATCGCCCGCGCGAGGTCCCTCACCGCCTGCCCCGCCAGGGGCGCCGTCAACGTCAGCCGCTGCGGACCGCCGTCGCTGCGCATGTCGCCGAGGCCGGCGTCGTCGAGGAAGGCGGCCAGCGGTGCCCGCGTGTCCTCGGTGACGCCGCGGATCTGCAGGTTGGCGCGGGCGGTGACGTCGACATGGCCGTTGCTGAACCGGCGTGCGCCCTCCGCCACCGCCCGCGCCTGCGCCGGCGTCAGGATCCCGAGTGGCGGGTGGACGCGGGCCAGGAGTCCGTCGCCGGTGGGCATCGGCCGGGACAGGCTCGGGCACCAGCCGCGCCGGCTCGGTGCCTGCGGCAGCGCGCGGCGGGCGGTCATTCGGCCGCCTCGGGCAGGATCGCGGCTGTGGCCGGCATCAGTTCGTCGGCGGCCATCGCGTTGCGGCGGGAGAGCCAGAGACCGCGGTTGCGGGCCTCGTCGAAGCGTTCGAGGATCGCGCGGGTGGCGGCCGGGTTGGCGGCGCGCAACTGCGTGAAGGTCTCGTCGTCGGCGATGAGGGCGCCGTAGAGCCGGTCGAGGTCGGCGTGCGCGACCGCGTCGGTGGTGGCGGCCAGGACGAACACCGCGTCGACCCCCTGCGCCAGTTCCTGGGCGCCGCGGTACCCGTGACGCAACTGCGCCGCGATCCAGGCCGGATGCGCGAGCTTGCCCCGGATCAGCCGCGCCGCATCCTCGCGGGCG
Organism: Methylobacterium sp. Leaf466; assembly: GCF_001425565.1. Classification (NCBI taxonomy): domain Bacteria; kingdom Pseudomonadati; phylum Pseudomonadota; class Alphaproteobacteria; order Hyphomicrobiales; family Methylobacteriaceae; genus Methylobacterium; species Methylobacterium sp. Leaf466. The sequence continues at coordinate 182,701 of NZ_LMRC01000033.1, forward strand.
GTGCGGGCGCGCGGCGTCTCGGGTTTCGAGACGTCGAGGCTGTAGAGGGCGGGCTGCGCACCTTTGAGGGCGGCGGCGGCGGCGAACCCGCCCATCGCCTCCACCGCGGCGTCCCCATCGAGCAGGTCGCGCTCGGCGACGTCGAAGGCGTGGACATAGGCGTCGGCCTTGGCGACCCGGTCGGAAAAGCCGTCGTCCGGGGCGTCTTCGGCACCGCCATAGGCATGGGTGGTGGCGTCGAGATAGGCGCGGCCGAGGTCGTCGCGGTGGTCCCAGGCGCCGTCGAGGGCGCGCTCGCCGGCCCCGGCCCCGTAGCGGCCGGGCGCGCCACCGAAGATGCGCGCGGGGGCCTCGCCGCGGCGCCGGGCGGCGGCGAGCGGGTTCTCGTCGTCCTCTTCCTCCCGGTCCGCCACCGCGCGGGCGGCCCTGTCGAGGAGCGCCAGCGTCTCGGGAAAGGTGTCGCGAAACGCGCCCGAGACCCGCACCGTCACGTCGATGCGCGGCCGGTCGAGCATGGCGAGCGGCAACACCTCGAAGCCGGTGACGCGGGTCGAGGCATGGTCCCAGGTCGGGCGCACCCCCATCAGGGCGAGCGCGTGGGCGATGTCCTCGCCGCCGGTGCGCAGGGTGGGCGAGGCCCACAGGTCCATCACGATGCGGGCGGGGTATTCGCCCTCGTCCTGCAGGTAGCGCAGCACCACCGCCGCGGCGGCCCTGGTGCCGAGCAGGGTGGCCGACCGGGTCGGGAGCGCGCGCGGATCGAGGGTGGTGAGGTTGCGTCCCGTCGGCATCACGTCGCTGCGCCCGCGCGAGGGCGAGCCCGCCGGTCCCGGGGCAACGAAGCGGCCGTCGAGGGCGGCGAGCAGCCCCGCCCGCTCGGCCGTCGCGCAGGCCGCCACGGCCTCGCTCGCCTCGGGCGCCGCCTGCCCGAAGACGTGGAGCCCGTCGCGGGTGGTGACTTCGGACAGGTCGCACAGATGCGCGTCCAGCGCGGCCAGCGCGTCGGCCATCGGCGTGTCTGCGTCGATGCCGGCCCCCGCCAGCAGTCCGGCGCTCTCGGCCTCCTCGAGGATCGTCGCGCTGAGGATGGCGGCCCGGCGCGGGTCGAGGACGCTGGCGCCGGCGTATTCCTCCACGAGTTCGCGCAAGGTCGCGGCCTCCGGCGTCAGGCCCGCCTCCACCGTCTGCGGCGTGAGATGGCCGAGCGCGATGCCGCCGAGCCGGCGCTTGAGCGGAGCGGCCTCGCCGGGATCGTCGACGATGAAGGGATACACCACCGGCAGCGCGCCCACCGCCAGGGCCGGCCAGCATGCGGGCGAGAGCGCCACGGCCTTGCCCGGTAGCCATTCGGTGGTGCCGTGGGTGCCCAGATGGATCAGCGCGTCGAAGCGGGTGCGCAGGCCGAGGTGGAACGCGAGGTAGGCATGGGTCGGCGGCTCGTCGGGGTCGTGGTAGCCGGCCTTGCGATCCGCCGACCGGCCGCGGTCGGGCTGGAGGAAGACGGTCAGGCCGCCGCGGGGCGTCGCCGTCCCGAGGGTCGGCCCCGGCCGGGCGCCGGCGTCGACCGAGCGGAACCGGAACGCACCGTGCGAGCACGACGGGTCGTCGGCCGGCCTGCCCCAGCGGGCGTCCAGGGTCGCGCGCAGGGTATCCGGCAGCCCGGCGAGCCAGGCCTCATAGGCGGCCAGCGGGACGGCGATGTCGGGCGGGCCTTCGGTGAGGCCGTGCATCAGGGCCTCGGCGTCGGGCAGGTCGCCGACCGAATAGCCCTCCAGCCGCAGGGTCGCGGCGATGGCCCGCGCGCTCGCCGGGGTGTCGAGCCCCACCGCGAAGCCCGCCCGGCCGCCGCGGGCGGGATAGTCCGACAGGACGAGGGCGAGGCGCCGGTCGGGTCGCGGCCTGCGGGCGAGGCCGATCCAGGCCGCCGCCCGGTCGGCCAGCGCCGCGATGCCGGTCGCATCCGGCCGGGCCCGGCGCTCGCCGAACCCCTCGACCTCCGGCGCCTCTTCCTTGAACGAGATCGGGAAGCCGGACAGGCGTCCGTCGAACTCCGGCAGCGCCACCTGCATCGCGAGGTCCGAGGCGCTCAGGCCCCGGGCGGAGGCCGCCCAGGCGTCCCGCGGGGCACCGATGGTGAAGGCCTGGATCACCGGGCAATCGGCCGCGTCGAGGACGAAGTTCCGGTCCTCGCGGGCCGAGAACGCGGTGGCCGCCACGATCACGTCGGGCTTGTGCCGGGCGATGGCCTCGCGCAGCGGCGCCAGTGCGTCGGGGTCCTTGAGGCTCGACACCGCCACCGCGAGGGATGCGATGCCGCGCGCGCCCAGTTCCGAGGCCAGCACGGCGGCCGGCCCGCCGTCGCCGCCGAGGATCGCGGAGCGGTAGACCAGCAGCAGCGCCAGGGGCGGCGCGCCCTGGGAAAGCTCGGCCAAGGGGCTGCGGCCGACGTCGCGGGCATGCTCGAAGGACACGGGGCCGCAGCCGGGGCAGCACAGGAAGCCGCGGGGCAGCGGCTCCGGCGGCTGCGCGGTGATCGACCAGCCGATCTCGGCCGCGACCCGGCGCAGCATCCGGCGCTGGTTGGCACCGCCGCCCGCCCGGAAATAGGCGTCGAGGGTTCCGGCCACCTCGGGCGCGACCGTGGAGAAGGCGTCGAGCCGGGAATCCGGCCTGTCGTCGCCCGGCAGCACCGCCAGGGCGACGCCGTTGGCACGGGCGGCGGCCGCCGCCCGCTCGACGCCGTAGCGCCAGTAGTCGAGGCCGCCGAGGCAGCGGATCACCACCATCCGCGCCTTGGCGATCACCGCATCGACGTAGAGGTCCACCGACATCGGGTGGCGCAGCCGCGCGAGCTTGGCGAGGCGCAGGGTGGGGAAGCCCCCTCGCGACTCGGAAGCTTCTGCCGCATGCGCGGCCGCCACGCCGACGAGGTCGGAATCGGTGAACGACAGGAAGACGATGTCCCCGGGCGCCTGCCCGAGGTCGATCGCCGCCTCGCCCTCGTCGAGGGAGACCGTGTCGATGCGGATCAGATGCATGGCCGGCTCGAGCGGACGGGCCGGGCGTGGCACCCGGCTCCTCGTCCTGCATGCGGCGCGGCCGGGCGGGAGAGGCGGCGCCGTCGTAGAGGTCGGCGACCGCCCAGCCGATGCCGAGCCCGTCGATCGAGATCGAGCCCGGCACCACGCGCCTCGACCCAGGTGCCGGCACCGTCGCGCGACCACGGCGTGACCTCGGCGCCGCGCGCGCCGCAATCGACGCCGGCATCCGGGCGCCGGATCCGTCCGGCCAGCGTCTCCACGCTGCCGTCGCCGGTGAAGGGATGCCAACCGCTGCCGCGCCGGACGTCGCGCAGCACGGCGACGATGTCGGCGTGGACGTCGCGGGCGCCGGCCACGAGCCCGCAGCAGTCCGCCTGGCGTTCCTGCCAGGCGAAGACCGCTTCGATGCTCATCGGCTGCGTGCTGCGATCCAACATCCCGACAACGTGTCCATCACGGCCATGACCCTCAGCGGGCTTCGCGAAAGCGGTCACCGGTCTTGCGCCGAAAACCTGCGACGGACCACGAACCTGAGCAGGGTGAGGCGTCGGCCTGCCGACGCGAACCCGCTTGGACGAGGCCGACCCTATCCCGCCAGCGCGGCGGTGACCGCGTCCCGGTCGAATCCCTTGAGGCCGATCACCACCAGGCGCCCGTCGCGGGGCTCGTTGCCGCGCCAGGGCCGGTCGTAGTGGTGACTGACGCGGGTGCCGACGCCCTGGACCACGAGGCGCATCGGCTTGCCGGCGATCTCGGCAAACCCCTTGATGCGCAGGACGCCGGCGGTCTCGGTGGCGCGGGCGACGCGCAGGGCGAGGTCGTCGGCGCTGGCGCTGGCCCGCACCGGGATCGCCACCGTGTCGAAGTCGTCGTGGTCGTGGTCTTCGCCGTCGCCGTGGTGCGAGGGGCGGGAGGCGAGGTCGTCCTCGGCCGCGGCACCGAGCCCGAGCAGCACGGCCGGGTCGATGCGGCCGTGCTCGGTCTCGACCATCTTCACGGCGCGCGGCAGGTGGCGCTCGATCTCGGCGCGCACCGAGGCCCGGCCGGCCTCGTCGAGGAGGTCGGCCTTGTTCACGATCACGAGGTCGGCGCAGAGGAGCTGGTCCTCGAACACCTCTTCGAGCGGATTGTCGTGGTCGACGCTGGCGTCGTCCGCCCGCTGCGCCGCCAGTGCGGCCGGATCGTCGGCGAAGAACCCGGCGGCGACGGCAGGCCCGTCCACCACGGCGACGACGCCGTCGACGGTCACCCGTGAACGGATCGCCGGCCACTGGAACGCCTGGACCAGGGGTTTGGGCAGCGCCAGGCCGGATGTCTCGATCAGGATGTGCTCGGGCGGATCGGCCCGGTCGAGGAGCTTGTTGAGGGCGGGCACGAAGTCGTCGGCCACCGTGCAGCAGATGCAGCCGTTGGCGAGTTCTACGATGTCCTCGTCGCCGCAGCCTTCGATGCCGCAGGCCGCCAGGAACGACCCGTCGAAGCCGATGTCGCCGAACTCGTTGACGACGATGGCGAGGCGCCGGCCGCCGGCGTTCTCGAGGATGTGGCGCACCAGTGTCGTCTTGCCGGCCCCGAGGAAGCCGGTGACGATGGTGCAGGGAATTTTTGGCACGATGCTCATTCGGCGGCGTCCGAGAGGGGGTGGCCGCCGGGTGGCGGGAACGGCGGGATGCGGGCGACGACGCCCTTGCGAAAAACCTCCGGCCGCGCCTTCCACGGCACGATCCCGTCCGGCGTTTCGGCGTAGAGCCCGAGGCCGTCGAGGATCGTCCGCGCGGACGACACCGGGTCGAGGTCGCCGTAGACGTAGGTCCAGCGGCCTTGCGAGGCCACCGCGACGGTACACGGCCGCTTGCAGACCGAGAGGCATTCGACGCCCTCGACGCGGACGATGTCGGTCGCGGCGGCCTCCCGCAGGGCCGTCAGCAGCCGGGCGCCGGCGCGCGGCTCGGTGGCATCACCCGCCGTGCGGCAGGTGGTGCAGACGTAGAGGACGACCTCAGCCACGGGCGACTTCCGGTCGGCCGCGGCCGAAGGTCGACCAGGCGTAGGCGAAGGCGAGCCCGATCACCGCCCAGAACACGAAGGCGATCCCCAGCGAGCGGGCGGCGAACTGCGCCGCGTATCCCGCCGGCAGGGCGGAGGCCGTGTGGTCGGTGTCGGGCGCGCCGGCCAGGTGCGGCGCGACGATCAGCACCAGCCCGCCCAGGATGGTGATCGGCACCCTCCGGATCGCGATGAGGTAGAGCCCGACCGCCGTGGCGAGCGCCGTCATCACCCACCACATCTGGCGCGTCTCCAGGGGAGCGGCCGGCATGCCCGGAAGCTCCGGCGGCAGCCCGAGGGCGGGCGCGAGGGACACCGCCAGGAAGCCCGCGACGGCGAACCCGAGGCTCGTCTCCACCGTCGGCTCGCGGCCGCAGGCGAGCAGGACCGCACCGAGCAGCAGGGCGTAGCCGACGCCGCCCACCAATGTGGCCAGCCCGGTGAAGGCCATGCGCTGGAAGCCGGGCGCCGGCTCCCAGGCGGTGTCCGCCTGCCCCGTCGCCGAATGGCCGTCGCCATGGGCGTGGACGCGCACGACGAGGGAGGTCGGAGCCTCGTGGGAGGCCTGCGTCTCGTAGCGCTCGGCGGCGAGGATCAGCGGCGAGGTCAACGTGAGCTGAAGCCCCGTGGCCACGACGGCCGCGAGGAAGCCGGCGACCAGGGCCGCCGACAGGAGTCGGATGATCATGGGAATGCTGCCTTCAACGGTCCCTGAGGGGACGGCCTAGTGGCAGGGGAAGTTCTGCGCGTGCCGGAAATCGTGGGCCGCGTTGTGCAGCGTCATCGAGGGGGCGAAGCCCGCCATGAAGACGAGGCCGAGGCCGAGGAAGGCGGCCACCAGGACGGCGCCGAGGCGCTCGGTGGTGCGGGTGCCGGCAAGGGTCAGCGTGCTGGTCGACATCGTGTCACGGTCTCCGGCCGCCCCGCCGGCGGCGTTCGAGGAAATGCGGGTGGACGGCAGGTCTCCTGGCTCGCGGGTCTCGCATGCCCACCGCCTTCCCGGATCGCTCCAGTGGCCGATGGCAGGCACGTCGCCGCTTACAGTTGCGGGGGCAGCCGCGGCATCGAGGGTGTCCCCTCTCACCGCATTCCCTTTTCACCCCGTCGCCGGGGCACCGTCCATCTCGCCTTCTACGCTTCCGCGCCGCCGCTTACAACGCGCCCCCGGCCGTATTCGCGCTTCTTTGACCGGCGCGGCCGGTTTCGGGTTAAGGAGCGTCGATGCGGCAGGCTCTTTCACGGATGACGTTGGTGCTGGGCGGTGCCCGCTCGGGCAAGAGCGCCCATGCGGAGGGCCTGATCGAGGCCTGTCCGGCGCCGTGGCTTTACCTCGCCACCGCCCAGGCCTTCGACGACGAGATGCGCGAGCGGATCGCCCTGCATCGGGAGCGGCGCTCGTCGGAGTGGACGACGCGCGAGGCGCCCATCGATCTCCCGGAGGCGGTGGCGGCGGCCGCCGGCCCGGTCCTGGTCGATTGCCTGACGTTGTGGATGACCAACCTGATCCTGTCGGAGGCCGATATCCCGAGGGCCGTTTCGGCCCTGGTCGAGGCCTGCACGGCGGCGCCCGGCCCGGTCGTCCTCGTCGGCAACGAGGTCGGCCTCGGGATCGTGCCGGACAACGCCCTGGCCCGCCGCTTCCGCGACGAGGCCGGGCGCCTGCACCAGCGTCTGGCGGCGCGCGCCGACCGTGTGGTCTTCATGGTGGCGGGCCTGCCGATGATCGTGAAACCGCAAGCCGGAGCCGATACATGACCGACGACGAGACCCGCCATCGCGAGAAGATGGAGAAGCGCAAGGCCGTCCAGGACGCGGAGGTGGCCGAAAAGACGATCGAGAAGGGGCTCCTCATCGTCAACACCGGCCCCGGCAAGGGCAAGACCACGGCGGCCCTGGGGCTGATGCTGCGGGCACTCGGCCATGGCTGGCGGGTCGGCGTCGTCCAGTTCATCAAGGGCGCCTGGGACACCGGCGAGAAGCACGCGCTCGGGCCCTTCGGCGACCGCATCGCCTGGCATACGCTGGGCGAGGGCTTCACCTGGGAGACGCAGGACAAGGCCCGCGACATCGCCGCCGCCGAGCACGCCTGGGCCAAGGCGCTCGACCTGATGGCCGATCCGACCATCCGCCTCGTCGTCCTCGACGAACTCAACATCGCCCTGCGCTACGACTACCTGCCGCTGGCCGAGGTGATCGCGGCCTTCCAGGCCCGCCGGCCCGACCTCCACGTGATCGTGACCGGCCGCAACGCCAAGCCGGCGCTGATCGAGGCCGCCGACCTCGTCACCGAGATGACGGTGGTGAAGCACCACTTCTCGGCCGGCGTGAAGGCACAGGCGGGAATCGAATTCTAGATGCGGCGGATCGTTGCCGGGGCGTTCGCCCTCCTCGTCGTGGTGGACACGCCCGGCGTCCGTTCGGAGCCGGGCGGGCCCTGGCCCGACAGCTACCTCGGCCGGGTCGAGGCGACGGCGGTGGTCCAGACCCTGAACGCCCGCCTGCTCGCGGCCCGGAGCGCCACCACGACCCTCGAAAGCTGGTGCGCCGAGCACGGCATGGCATCGCGCCCGGTCCTGGCGGCGCGCCTGGAGCGCGGCGTCGACGTGCCTGCGACGCCCGAGACCCGCCAGCGCCTCGCCATTGCCCCCGACACGCCCTTGCGCCACCGGCGCGTCCGCCTCGCCTGCGGCGACCACCTCCTCTCCGAGGCGGACAATTGGTACGTGCCCGAGCGGCTGACGCCGGAGATGAACCGCCTCCTCGACACCACCGACACGCCGTTCGGCCGTGTCGTCCAGGCGCTCGGCACCACGCGCCAGACCGTGGCGGCCGACATCCTGTGGCGGCCGCTGCCGGAGGGCTGGGACCAGGCGCCCGTGCCGCCCACGACCTGCGCGATGCTGCCGATCCCCGAGCGCCTGTTCAGCCACCGTGCGGTGCTGTTCACCGCCGAACGGGTGCCCTTCTCCGAGGTGGTCGAGACCTACGGTGCGGCGATCCTCGCCTTCCGCCGGGCCGAGCGTCCGACCGATCCCGCCTGTGCCGGGACGCCCCGATGAGACGCTCGCACAGGCTTTTACGCCAGCCCGCTCCACGCCACGTCCAGGCATCCCCGGCTCCGACCCGATGAGAACCCCGACCCCCGCCATCATGATCCAGGGCACCGGCTCGGACGTCGGCAAGTCGCTGATCGTCGCCGGCCTGTGCCGTGCGTTCGCCAACCGTGGGCTGAGGGTGCGCCCGTTCAAGCCGCAGAACATGTCGAACAACGCCGCCGTCACCGCCGACGGCGGCGAGATCGGGCGGGCGCAGGCATTGCAGGCCCGCGCCGCGCGGGTGGCGCCCTCCGTCCACATGAACCCGGTCCTCCTCAAGCCCCAGAGCGAGACCGGATCGCAGATCGTCGTGCAGGGCCGCATGGTCGGGCAGGCGGCGGCGCGGGACTACCAGGCCTGGAAGCCGCGCCTTCTCGCGTCGGTGCTGGAGAGCTTCGCGCGCCTGGGAGCCGAGGCCGACCTCGTCGTCGTCGAGGGCGCCGGATCGGCCTCGGAGGTCAACCTGCGCGCCGGCGACATCGCCAACATGGGCTTTGCCCGCGCCACCGGCGTGCCGGTGATCCTGCTAGGGGACATCGACCGCGGCGGCGTCATCGCCAGCCTCGTCGGCACCCAGGCGGTGATCGCGCCCGAGGACGCCGCGATGATCCGCGGCTTCATCGTCAATCGGTTTCGCGGCGACCCGAGCCTGTTCGCCGACGGCATGGCCATCGTCGCGCGGCGCACCGGCTGGCCGTCCTTCGGCCTCGTGCCGCATTTTCCCGCCGCCGCCCGGCTCCCGGCCGAGGACATCCTCGGTCTGGCCGGTTCGGCGCCGGGCGCGGGCAAGCGCGTGGTCGCGGTGCCGGTGCTGCCGCGGCTCGCCAATTTCGACGACCTCGACCCCCTGCGCGCCGAGCCCAGCCTCGCCGTGGTGCTGGTGCGGCCCGGCGAGGCCATTCCGGGAGATGCCGATCTCGTCCTGCTTCCGGGGTCGAAGACCACCATCGCCGACCTCGACGTCCTGCGCGAGCAGGGCTGGGACATCGACATCCGCGCCCATGTCCGGCGCGGCGGCCGGGTGCTCGGCCTGTGCGGTGGCTATCAGATGCTCGGGCGCACCATCGCCGACCCGCACGGGATCGAGGGGACGCCGCGGTCGGTGCCCGGCCTCGGCCTCCTCGACGTCGAGACGGTGATGACACCGCTCAAGCGTCTCGAGCGGGTGACGGGCGTCACCCTGCCCGATGGCGTCCCGTTCTGCGGCTACGAGATGCATGTGGGCGAGACCGCCGGCCCCGACACCATCCGGCCGTTGATCCGCTTCGCGGACGGGCGCCAGGACGGCGCGGTCTCGGGTGACGGACGCGTCTGCGGAACCTACGTCCACGGCCTGTTTTCGGACGACCGCCAGCGCGCGGCCTGGCTCGCGCGCCTGGGCACCGTCTCGAGCGGAGAGGGCTACGAGGCCGGAATCGAGGCGGTGCTCGACCGGCTCGCCGCGCATATCGAGGCTCATGTCGATTGCGACGCCGTGCTCGCCGTCGCGAACGCCCGACCCTGAAGGGATGACCCGCATGCCTCGCTCCGTCCTGACGGGTGTCGTCGCGATCCTGATCGCGACCCCGGCGCTTTCCGTCGACGATCGCTGGACCGCCGGGTTCGGTCAGGGCACCGCGGAGGCCAGCATCCGCAGCCGGACCGGCAGCATCTTTCGGGTCTTCTGCGGCGGCGGGACCGGCGGGCGGCGGATGGGGGTCGTCCTCGAAGGCCTGGCGCAGACGGCGCCGAAGGGACGGCCCCTGGACGTCCGGGTCGTCGTCGACGGCCGGACCTTTCCCTTCGCCGTGACGGACGGCTACGGCGCCGTCGACGCGCGGGGTGGGCGCTTCGCCCTCGAGGCGATGGCCAAGGCGATGCTGGCGAGCAAGGCCGCGCGCTTCACCATCGCCTATCCGACCCTCGACAAGGCCGAAGATTATTCGTTGAGCAACGTGGGCGACGCGCTGGGCGAGGGCCGGAATACCATCGTGACGCCCTGCCTGTAGGGGCTGCCGGTCGGGCCTGCCGGGATCAGGCGAGAGCCACAATGGCGGCGAGCGCGGCGAGGCCGAACAGGATGAGGCAGGCGCTGCGGTAGAGGGCGAGGGCCCGCTCCACGTCGGCCGGGCCCGCCTCGGCCCGGCCGTCGCCCATCCAGGCGTCCTCGACCCTCACGGCGCCGTAGACCCGCGGTCCGGCCAGGCGCAGGCCGAGCGCGCCGGCCATGGCGGCCTCGGGCCAGCCGGCGTTGGGCGAGCGGTGGCGGCCGGCATCGCGGCGCAGGGCACGCCAGGCTCCGGTCGCCGAGGCGTCGCGGTGGCAGGCCGCCGCGGCGACGATCAGGCCGGCGGAGAGGCGCGAGGCCGGCAGGTTGACGAGGTCGTCGAGGCGGGCCGAAGCCCAGCCGAAGGCCTCGTGGCGCTCGGTGCGGTGGCCGATCATGCTGTCGGCGGTGTTGATCGCCTTGTAGAGGGCGCCGCCGGGCAGGCCGCCGACCCCGATCCAGACCGCCGGCGCCACGATCCCGTCGGAAAAGTTCTCGGCCAGGCTCTCGATGGCCGCGCGGCAGACCCCGGCTTCGTCGAGGCTCTCGGGATCGCGACCGACGATCATCGCCACCGCTGCGCGCCCGCCGGGAAGCCCCTCCCGCCGGATTCCCTGCGCCACCCGTGCGACGTGCTCGTGGAGGCTTCGCTGCGCCGGCAAGGCGGCGCAGGCGATTCCCGCGAGGACGATCCCGGCGACCGGACCGGCGAGACCGAGGAGCGTACCGACCGCCAGCGCGATGCCGCCGACCACGGCGATCAGCACGAGGAGGCCGAGCACGCCGGCCAGGCGCCGCCGGCGGGCGCTTCCCCGGTTCAGGCCGACGTCGAGGGCGCCGATCAGCCGGCCGATCCAGGTGACAGGATGGCCGAGCGCCCTGTAGAGCCCGTCCGGATAGCCGGCGGCCGCCTCGACGGCGAGGGCGACGACCAGGATCGGAAGCGTGTCGGGCGGATGGGCGAGGACGGTCCAGGGCATTCTGCGGCGGAACACTCTCTGATGGGGGAAGGCACGCGAATCGCCCACGGCGGCGATCTCGACGCGGCCCGGCGCCTGTTTCCCGCAGGCCCCGAGCCGTGGGTCGATCTGTCCACCGGCATCAACCCGGTGCCCTATCCGTGTCCGCCGCTGGAGGCCAGCGCCTTCACGCGGCTGCCGTCGGCCGCCGAGCTGACCGCCTTGCGGAACGCGGCGGCCGACGCCTACGGCGCCGATCCGGCGACGGTGGCGGCGGCGCCGGGCACGCAGATCCTGATCGAGACCTTGCCGCGGCTGCGCGCTCGATCGCGGGTCGCGGTGCTGTCGCCGACCTATGCCGAGCATGCGGCGGCCTGGACCCGCGGTGGTCATCACGTCGTCGCGGTCGCCGACCTGTCCGGCGCCGAGGGCTGCGATGTCGTCGTCGTCGTCAATCCCAACAACCCCGACGGACGCATCGTGCCCGCCGGCGATCTCCTGGCCACGGCCCATGCCCTGGGGCGCCGTGGCGGCCTCCTCGTGGTGGACGAGGCCTTCGCCGACTTCGAGCCCGCGGGCTCGTTGTGCGCAGAGGTCGGCCCCGGGCTCGTGGTCCTGCGCTCCTTCGGCAAGACCTATGGGCTCGCCGGCCTGCGCCTCGGTTTCGCCCTCGCCGAGCCGGCGCTGGCCCTTCGGATCGCCGAAGCCCTCGGACCCTGGGCGGTGGCCGGCCCGGCGCTCGCCATCGGCCGCACCGCGCTCCGCGACAGGTCCTGGCGCGAGGCGGCCCGAGCGGCGCGCGCGGCCGATGCCGCCCGCCTCGACCGCATGATCGGCCGGGCCGGGGGGGTGGTGGTCGGTGGGACCAGCCTGTTCCGCACGGCGGATTTCGAGGACGGCCCCGGCGTGTTCCGGCGCCTCGGGGAGGCGGGCATCTACGTGCGCCGGTTCGAGGCGATGCCCCATCGTCTGCGCTTCGGCCTGCCGGCCGACCGGGGCGAATGGTGCCGGCTCTCGCGCATCCTGCGGTGAGGACCGCTACGCCTCGACCGGACGCCGCGGTTCGACGATCGCCACCAGCAGTCCGGCCCCGGCCAGGGCGATCCCGACGGCGCAGACGCCGGACCAGCCGTAGCTGAGGAAGGCCTGCGAGCCGGCCAAGGCGCCGATCGCCCCGAACAGGAAGATGCCCGTGAACAGCACCGTGTTGATGCGTCCGCGCGCGCCCGGCACCAGGGCATAGGCCCGGGTCTGGTTGGCGATGAGGGCGGCGTTGATGCCGATGTCGATGAGCAGCACGCCCACCGCCACCGCGACGAGCGACCCGGTGCCGGCCAGCCACAGCACCGCGAAGGCGGCCATGACGCAGACGCCGCCGGCGAGCACCACCGGGCGCGCCCCGCGCCGGTCGGTGAAGCGGCCCGACAACGGCGCCACCACGGCCCCGCATACGCCGATCACGCCGAACAGGCCCGCCCCGGCGGCGGTGAGGTCGAAGGGCGGCGCCTCCACCAGGAGGGCCAGGGTCGCCCAGAAGGCGTTGAAGCTGGCGAACAGGAACGCCTGGCACAGGGTCGCGCTGCGCAGCACCGGCTGGGTGCGCAGGAGGTCGAGGATCGACAGCATCAGGGCGCGGTAGCGCAGCGGGGCGGTCTGGGGTGTCCTCGGCAGGGTCGCCGCCGCCACCGCCGCGATGGCGAGCGCGACCCCGCAGGCGGCGAAGAACACGATGCGCCAGCCGAACTGCGCCCCCACGAACCCGCTGATGGTCCGGGCGAGCAGGATGCCGCTGAGGAGCCCGGTCATGACCTGGCCGACGATGCGGCCGCGGCTGGCATCGGGGGCGAGTTCCGCCGCGAAGGGCACCGCCTGCTGCGCCGCGGAAGAGAGGAAGCCGATGACGAGGCAGGCGCCCACCAGCATCGCCAGGGAGGTGCTCAGGGCCGCGGCCAGCAGGGCGACGCTCAGGCCGAGCAACTGCCAGATGATCAGGCTGCGCCGTGGCAGGCTGTCGCCCAACGGCACCAGCCCGACGATGCCGAGGCCATAGCCGATCAGGGAGGCGGCGGGCACCAAGAGTGCCGCCCGTTCGCCGAACTCGGCCACGAGGAGGGCCAGCAACGGCTGATTGTAGTAGATGTTGGCGACGGCGCCGCCCGCGATCAGCGTCAGGCCGAATCGCGTCCTGGCGGTGAAACCGTGCCGGACCGGGGCGGCGCTCGGCGCCCGCCCGGGGTCGTCCTTGGGCGATGGGGTGTCCATGGGATGTCGGTGCCCGCCTTGGTTCGGTCGCGGCGGGGTACGCGTCCTGGCCGGCACGAACAACCCGCGCGCGCGGAGGGCCGAGGCTGCGGACCGCTCATGGAGCCGGACTCGTCATGAACTAAGCCTCGCCATGGAGCCGGACTTGTCGATCGATTTGACACAACCCATATAGGTTGTGTTGTCGATCACTGATCGAACGGCCCGGCCCCCGCCATCCAGTGCTTGGCAGGTGGCCGGTCATCGCGTTTCATGGACGGGATACGTCGTGTCGCGCTGATGTGTGGTTTGCGTCACCGCGTGTCCCGTTCGTCCGAACCATGGGGTTTGCCATGCCGAGCTACCGTGTCGCTTTCGCCAGGGAGATCATGGGCGTTCCGTTCACGATCGGATCCGTGGAGATCGCCCGGGCGCGGGATGCGGGCCGTGCGTTGCGCGCGGCCGAAATCCGGTTCGCCCGCCAGCACGGCATTGACGATTGGCGCCTGCGGGCCGATTGCGCCCGGATCGAAGGCCTCGCGGGCGGGCACCGCTGACCCCGCCGGCCACGGTCGCCGCCGCGGCTTGAGACTGGCCCTGGCACGCGAGGCATCCTAGAGTGCGATGCCGGTCGGACACCCTCTTCCGTCGTGGTCGGCATCGCTCCAGGGGTGAAGGCTCAGGCGACTCGGCATGGCGGCGATCTCCTTCTTCGGCGACCTCATTCAGACGATCAGCGATCGCGGGCGCGACCTGATCGGTTTCGGGCGGGGCGATCTCGCCGCCCGGGCCAACGCCATCGAACTCGTCGGCTTGTGCGAGGATCTGATCTCGCGGCGCGGCGAGGCATCCGGTGTCGCGCTCGCGCGCCTGATCCTCGAACGCTACGCCACCCTGTCTCGCGAGGAGCGCGGGACGTTCCTGCGCCTCGTGGCCATGGAGTTCGGCGCCGATCACACCGGGATCGAGGACGCGATCGCGACGTACCGCGCCAATCCGACGCGGGCGGCCCTCGGCGTCCTCCACAAGTCCGCCGAGCCGCGCAGCCAGGAACTGATCCGGCGCCTTAACCTCGCCCGCGACGGCACGCTCGCCCTGGTGCGGATGCGCGAGGACCTGATGACCCTGCGCCGCGACCTGCGCTCGGCCGGTGACGACCACGCCCTGATCGAGGCGGCCGACAGTCTCGACAACGATTTCGAGCACCTGTTCGCGTCCTGGTTCAACCGCGGCTTCCTCGTCCTGCGGCACATCGACTGGACGACGCCGGCGCACATCCTCGAGAAGATCATCCGCTACGAGGCGGTGCACGAGATCGCCGGCTGGGACGACCTGCGCCGCCGGATCGAGCCGCAGGACCGGCGCTGCTTCGCCTTCTTCCATCCGGCCCTGGTCGACGAGCCCCTGATCTTCGTGGAGGTGGCGCTGACCGCCGGCATCGCCCCGGCGATCGCGCCGATCCTGGCGCACGACCGCCAGGCATTGCCGCTGCGGGCGGCCAACACCGCCATCTTCTACTCGATCTCGAACTGCCAGAAGGGCCTGGCCGGCGTCACCTTCGGCAACTTCCTGATCAAGCAGGTGGTGGAGGACCTGGCCCGCGACATCCCAAGCCTCAAGACCTTCGTCACCCTGTCGCCGGTGCCGGGTTTCGCCAAATGGCTCGACCGCGAGCGCCGGGCAGAGGCGCCGCTCAGCCTCACCCGCGAGGACGTCGAGGCCCTGCGCCTGCTCGACGCCCCGGATTGGGCCACCGACAAGACCAAGTCCGAGGCGGTGCGCAAGGCGCTGCTGCCGGCGGCCGCCGCCTACTTCCTGCGGGCCAAGACCGATCGCGCCCGCCCCGTCGATCCGGTCGCCCGGTTCCACCTCGGCAACGGCGCCCGGCTCGAACGCATAAACTTCCTCGGCGACGTCTCGGGCAAGGGGCTGGCGCAATCCTATGGCCTGATGGTCAACTACCTCTACGACCTTGCCGCCATCGAGAAGAACCACGAAACCTACGCCAACCTCGGCACCGTCTCGGCGTCCAGCGCCGTCACCCGGGAGTTGCGCGCCAACCTGCCGCCGCCGCGCGCCGTCGCCCTCGCGGAGGCCTGAGTGCCCCGCGTCGGGACCGCCGGTCTCAATGAGTCAGCATCGCCGCCCATGAGCCAGACCCTGTTCGACCTCGTCCGCGCGAACCTGCCGGCCGATCCCGCCGCCAAGACGGTGATCGAGACCGGCGAGGGCACGCGCTACAGCTATGCCGATCTCGTCGCGCGGTCCGGCGCCTATGCCGCAGCCCTGGTCGGTCTCGGCGTGGGGCCCGGCGACCGCGTGGCGGTGCAGGTCGAGAAGAGCGCCGAGGTCGTGTTCCTCTATCTCGGCGCCGTGCGGGCCGGCGCGGTCTTCCTGCCCCTGAACACCGCCTACACCGCCGCCGAGGTGGCGTATTTCCTCGCGGACGCCGAACCCGCCCTGTTCGTCTGCGATCCGGCCCGGCGCGAGAGCCTGGAGCCGGTGGCCACCGCCGCCGGCGTCGGCCGCGTGACGACCCTCGACGCCTCCGGACGCGGGGCCATCGCCGAGGCGGCGGACGCGGCCGATCCCGACTTCGCCGACGTCGCCCGCGACCCCGACGATCTGGCCGCCATCCTCTACACATCCGGCACCACCGGGCGCTCCAAGGGCGCGATGCTGACCCATGCCAACCTCGCCTCGAACGCGGTGACCCTGGCGCAGACCTGGCGTTTCGACGCCGACGACGTGCTGATTCACGCCCTGCCGGTGTTCCACACCCACGGCCTGTTCGTGGCGACCAACGTCGTGCTCGCCAGCGGCGCCGGGATGATCTTCCTGTCGAAGTTCGACGCCAAGCAGATCCTCGCCCTGATGCCGCGCGCCACCACGATGATGGGCGTGCCGACCTTCTACACCCGCCTCCTCAAGGAGCCGGGCCTGACGCCCGAGGCGACCGCCGCGATCCGCCTGTTCGTGTCGGGCTCGGCGCCGCTCCTCGCCGAGACGCACCGCGACTGGCAGGCGCGCACCGGCCACGCCATCCTCGAACGCTACGGCATGACCGAGACCAATATGAACACCTCCAACCCCTACGAGGGCGACCGCATCGCCGGCACCGTGGGCTTGCCCCTGGACGGGGTCGCCGTGCGGGTGGTGGACCCCGAGACCGGGGCGCACCTGCCGGCCGACGCCGTCGGCATGATCGAGGTCAAGGGCCCCAACGTGTTCAAGGGCTACTGGCGCATGCCGGAGAAGACGGCGGCCGAGTTCAAGACCGACGGGTTCTTCATCACCGGCGATCTCGGCAAGATCGACGCCCGCGGCTACGTCCACATCGTCGGGCGCGGCAAGGACCTCATCATCACCGGCGGCTACAACGTCTACCCGAAGGAGGTCGAGAACGAGATCGACGCCCTGCCCGGCGTCGTCGAATCGGCCGTGATCGGCCTGCCCCACGCCGATTTCGGCGAGGGCGTCACCGCCGTCGTCGTGGCCCGGCCGGATGCACCCGGCGAGGCGGAGATCCTGCGCACGCTGGAGGGGCGGCTCGCCCGCTTCAAATGCCCCAAGCGCATCCTGTTCGCCGACGAACTGCCGCGCAACGCCATGGGCAAGGTCCAGAAGAACCTCCTGCGCGACACCCACGCGGGGCTCTACCGGGGCTGACCGAAAACCGGTATCTGCCTCGAGCGCGGATGCGGGCCTGCCCACCGCACCGTTCTGCCCCGAGGCAGGGCGGGCGCATGCCCCCGTCGATCCCGGTTGCCCCATGTCATCGCCCCCTCGACCCGAAACCCGCCCCGAGACAGCCGCGGCGTGGCTCTGGACGGGCGTGATGGGCGTCGCCCTCATCGGCCTGGCTGCGGCCTCCCTCCGCGCCAGGGGCGGCGCCGATCCGGCGCGTGCGAGGCCCGGGCCGCCGCAGCCCGAGGGGGAGGGCGCCCTGTCCCTGAGCGGCAGCGAGGCGCGCAGCGTGGCCGCCGCCGAGGTCCATCGAGGACGGGCGGCCAGGACCCCCGCCGAGATCCCGGCCTCGGGCTGGAAGGACATCGGCTACCGGGTCTTCGTCGAGTTCAACAAGGACCGTGTGCTGTCGGTGGCCGGCGGCGTGACCTTCTACACCCTGCTGTCGCTGGTGCCGGCCATCGCGGCGCTGGTGAGCTGCTACGGCCTGTTCGCCGACGCCAACGTGATCAACGAACACGTCTCGGCGATGCAGGGCGTGTTGCCGTCGGGGGCGGTGGAGATCGTCGGCGAGCAGATCAAGCGCATCGCCAGCAAGAGCAACGAATCCCTCGGGCTGACCTTCTTCACCTCGCTCGTTCTGTCGGTGTGGAGCGCCAACGCGGCGGTGAAGGCGATCTTCGACGCCCTCAACATCGTCTACGAGGAAGAGGAGAAGCGCTCCTTCGTGATGCTGAACCTGCGCTCGCTGACCTTCACGGTGGGCGCCCTCGTCTTCGTCATTTTGGCGCTCACCGGGGTGGTGGTGCTGCCCGTCGTCCTCACCTTCGTCGGCTTCGGCGAGAACGCCTGGCTTCTCGCCCAGCTGCGCTGGCCGGCGATGCTGGTGGTGCTGCTGGGCGGCCTCTCCCTCCTCTACCGCTACGGCCCGAGCCGCGAGCGGGCACGCTGGCGCTGGGTCGGCACCGGCAGCGTGGTGGCCGGCGTCCTCTGGCTCGTCGCCTCGATTCTGTTCTCCTGGTACGTGGCGGGCTTCGGCAACTACAACGAGACCTACGGCTCGCTGGGAGCGGTGATCGGCTTCATGACCTGGATCTGGATTTCGGTGACGATCGTCCTGCTCGGGGCCGAGATCAACGCCGAGATGGAACACCAGACCGCGCGCGACACCACCACCGGCCCGGAACTGCCCATGGGGCTGCGCCAGGCTCGCATGGCTGATACCTTGGGCGCCGCCACCTGACGGTTTTGGCCGCGCCATCTCGAAGACGACGGCCCTGCGCCCCATCTCATGGGCGAGACAACGAGGGGAGGGCACCATGAGCGATACCGCCGAGGGGACCGGAATCGATGCGACGGTCATCGAACGGACGGACGCCGAATGGCGTCGCATCCTGACGCCGGAGCAGTACCGCGTCCTGCGCGAGCACGGCACCGAGCGCGCCGGGACGAGCTGCCTCAACGCGGAGAAGCGCCCCGGCACCTTCCACTGCGCCGGCTGCGACCTGCCCCTGTTCCAGACCGGCACCAAGTTCGAGTCCGGCAGCGGCTGGCCGAGTTTCTTCGACCCGATCGAGGATGCCGTCGAGACGCAGGTCGACCGCAGTCACTGGATGACGCGGACCGAAGTCCACTGTGCCCGCTGCAAGGGCCACCTCGGCCACGTGTTCGACGACGGCCCGGCCCCGACGGGCCTGCGCTATTGCATGAACGGACTCTCGCTGCGCTTCGAACCCAACGCCTGACGCAGGGGATCGGAGACCGCCAAGGCCCTCGGTGGCGGAGCGAATGCGGCATCATCCCGCTCCCCCGAGGAGCCGCGTCTTGATTTCGACGCCTTTTCCCTTAGGCCATGACGACGGTCGGCGGGACCGCCCGCGGGCGATTCCGAGGCTATGCATCGGACGACGGTCTTCATCCCGGATGTCGACGGCGGCCCCGCGAGGGACGCGGATCGATGGTGGGGCGGGAGAGGGCGCGACGTCCGGCGCCACCATCGCCCGAGGCCGGCCGATAGTGCCGTGAGGAGTGAGTATGAGCGTCGTCCGCCGGTTCCTCGTCGCCTCGTCCCTGGTCCGCCTGATCCGCAAGGAGCGGGGCGGGTCTCGCATCTCGGAGGGCTATTTCCCTCCCCAGGGGGGACGGACCTCCTACGTTCGCGTCGACGGTCAGAACTGCCACCTCGTCCTCGTGACCGCGGCGCCCGACGGCGGGACCAGCGAGGAACGCACGGAGGTGCCCCGCGCCCACGGCGAAGCACTCCTCGACGTCTGCTCGGGCAAGGCCGCCTACGACCGCACGGTGATCGCGCTTCCGGCGGGGCGGGAGATCCTGCTCGACCGCTACGTCGCCCCCGCGACCCTCGACATGGTCAGCGTCGCCTTCGACGGGGCCGAGGAGGCCGCGTCCTTCGCGGTTCCGTCCTGGTTCGGCCCGGAGGTGACGGCCGACCCGGCCTTCGACCGGCACGCGGTCGGCATCAACGGCGCCCCCCAGCCCGGCGAGATCGCCCTGAGCAACGCGGCCCTGGATGCCGTGCTCGACCTCGTCGAGCCGCGCTTCGGCTTCGGTCGCTACAACACGGCGCCCAAGGCCTCCGAAGACGGCAGCGTCGCCAACACCCTGCGCCGCATCGTCGGGAGCGTTCCTCCGGCCGCAGCGGCCGCGCCGGTCGCCGCGGCGGCGGCTGCACCGATGCCGCCCGCGCATATTCCCTTCACGGACCCCGCCCCGGCCGAGGATCACGAGTCCGACCAGCCACAGCCGCCACCGGACACGCGGATGGAAGACGTGTTCGAGAGCCTGTCGCAGGCGCTCGGCGCCGCCGTGCATCCGCCCCAGGAGCCGCCCCGCGACGAGGACGGCTCCTTCGAGCGCTGGACCGTCCGGCCGCGCCGCACGCAGCAGTAGGGGCGAGCGTGGGCCGTTCCCGGCTCGCGAGACCGCGAGCCGGGAACGGCCCGTGCGGGTAGCGGTGCCGTCGTTCTCTCGGGGACATGCGATCCGCGTGCCGCCGCCGGCGTCGGTCCTCCTGAAGGGCCGGGATTAAAATCGCCACCGCCGTCTTCGGCGATTGAGCGGGCGCACCAGAATCGCTAGCGTTGCAACCAACGCGACCGATGAACGGGATGCGACACGCGGATCAAGCGTGCGCAGGCGAGGAAACATGGCCCAGACGATCACCTCCCCCGCCGCGCCAGCGGTGGCCACGCCGACGGCGAAGGAGCCCTGGTACCGGGTCCTCTACATCCAGGTCTTGATCGCGATCGCCCTCGGCATCCTGGTCGGCTGGCTGTACCCGGAGTGGGGCAAGTCCTTCAAATGGATGGGCGACGGCTTCATCGCGCTGATCAAGATGATGATCGCGCCGATCATCTTCTGCACCATCGTCCATGGCATCGCCTCGATCGGCGACCTCAAGAAGGTCGGCCGCGTCGGCCTGAAGGCGCTGATCTATTTCGAGGTGGTGTCCTCCGTGGCCCTGCTCGTCGGCATCCTGGTGGGCGAGATCGTCCAGCCCGGCGCCGGTTTTGGAGCGGACGTGAGCAAGCTCGACGCCAAGGCGGTGGAGGGCTACGCCAGCAAGGCGGCCTCCGATTCCACGGTCGCCCATCTGCTCGGCATCATTCCCAAGAGCTTCTTCGACGCCTTCGCCACCGGAGACCTGCTGCAGGTGCTCCTGATCTCGATCCTGACCGGCGTCGTGCTCACCGGCATGGGCGAGCGGGGCGCCGGCATCACGCGCGGCATCGACGCGGTCGGCCAGATGTTCTTCCGCATCATCGGCCTCATCGTGAAGCTCGCCCCGATCGGCGCCTTCGGCGCCATGGCCTTCACGGTGGGCCAGTACGGCATCGGCAAGGTCATCGACCTCGCGTGGCTGGTGGGCACCTTCTACGCCACCTCGCTCCTGTTCATCTTCGTCGTGCTCGGCGGCATCGCGGCCTTCGCCGGCTTCTCGATCATCAAGTTCCTGGCCTACATCAAGGACGAGTTGCTGATCGTGCTCGGCACCTCGTCGTCCGAGACCGTGCTGCCGCACATGATGACGAAGATGAAGCGCCTCGGCGCCTCGGACTCGGTGGTGGGCCTCGTGATCCCGACCGGCTACTCGTTCAACCTCGACGGCACCAACATCTACATGACGCTCACCACGCTGTTCCTGGCGCAGGCGGTGGGCGCCGACCTCACGGTCGGGCAGTACGCGACGATCTTCCTCGTCGCGATGCTGACGTCGAAGGGCGCCTCCGGCGTGACGGGTGCCGGATTCATCACCCTGGCCGCGACGCTCGCCGCCATCCCCGGCAATCCCGTTCCGGTCGCGGCGATGACCCTGGTGCTCGGCGTCGACAAGTTCATGTCGGAGTGCCGCGCCCTCACCAACCTCATCGGCAACGGCGTCGCCACCATCGTCGTGTCCCGCTGGGAGGGCGAGCTCGACAAGGAGAAACTCGCCCAGGTCATGGCGCACCCGGTCTCGATCGGCACCGATATCTCGGACCATGCGCCGAACATGGACGACGCGGTCGCTCCGTCGCCGACGGCGGCGGCAGGCCCGCGCTGACCGGGCCGCGAGCGCGGTCGGGCCCGACCGCCGACCGGGCCGGTGTCCAGGGCGAGGATCCAGCCAAGCGGGTGCTCGAGACGCCGGACGGCCGCTACATCGTCGTGCGCGGCCGGCTCTGGCGCCGCCAGCGGCCGGACCTCGCCGGCCCGGTCCGCGACCGCCTGGTGCACGACCTCATGGATGCGCGCCGCGCCGTGAAGGCGGGTAGGCGCGCCGGCGACGAGGCCGCCATCGCGCGGGCCCGGGCCGCCGTCGACGCCGCAAAGCACGGCCTCGGCGAACGCGGCCCGGTGTGGTGGACGGACGGCGCGCCGGACCTCAACCGCAGACTGGTCGGGAACACCGGCTACGCCGCCTGGTACGAAAACGAGGCCGATCACCGCTCCGGTGACGGTTGAACCTTTCGGGCACGCGGCCGGTTTGACGCTCACACCCGTAGGCCGGAGCGATCATGTCGAAGACGATTTCAGCGCAGTTCAAGTCGCGCCGCGACGCGGAGATGGCCGTGGAGCACATCGTGCAGGAGCACGGCGTCGACCGGACCGCCGTCGAGGTCGGCGCTGCGTCCGGTGAGAACACCGCCGGGACCGAAGCGGCCAGGGCCGACATCGAGGACGGGCACCCCAAGACCGGCACCGACGGCGAGCCGGCCCTGGCCGGGAAGGTCGAGGTCTCGGTCCGGGTCGACGATGCGAGCGTCGAGGCGGTGGTGTCGTCGCTGAAGACCTATCACGGCGAGATCGCGTCCTGAGCCCCCTGCAGGCGGCGGGCCGGCCGAGCCGCATCCGGATCGAAGATGCTGCCGCCGGGCACGGATGGGTCTAGGAGACCCGTGGGCCTCCTCGGCGGTTCGGCCAATCCGGCCGCCGGATGGGGGCGCCGGTTTCGGTCCAGCTTTCGGGAATCCCCATGCGAACGACGTTCTCTCTCGCCCTCACCCTGGCCGTAGGCCTCGCCACGGCCGCCCAGGGGCAGGGGCTCGCGCGCGGTTCGCAGGACGGCGCGGAGCGCGGCGGCAACATCGCCGGCCCCCTCGGTGCGGCGGTCGGGAGCGCGATCGGCGGGGCCGTCGGGACCGCGAACGAGATTTTGGGCATCGACCGGCGCGAGCGCTTCCGGATCTATACCCTCGCCGAGCCGCGCCCGTCGTTCGCGCTGAAGGGCACCGTCCGCGTCGGGACGGTCCTGCCCAGAGACGGCGTGGTCTATTACGACGTTCCGCCCGAGTTCGCCCTGCAGGGCCTCAACTACACCATCGTCAACGGGCGGCCGGTCCTGGTCGAGCCCGGCACGCGTCGCATCGTCGAGATCATCGATTGAACGATGTTCGGCCCTGACGCCCGGCGGCTTTTGTGAGTGATGCGGTTTCCGCTTGGATCAAGCGGGAACCGTTTCACCGAGCCCGCGCGGCGCCTGAGCGAAGCCCATTTCCGTGTCACGAAGTGATCACCCGGAAATGGGATGAGGCCCCCGCGCTCAGGCGGGGGCGATCTCGAACGCCATCCCCCGTCCCGGTCCCTGGTCGGAGTAGTCGACGAGGGCGTACCCACGTTCGGCCAGGGCCGCGTCGAGGGTGTCGCCGTGTTTGCGGAACATCTGGCCGATCGCCAGGGGCGTCAGCCGCGGATTGCCCTGCCGCAACTGGTCCACGCCGATGGTGAGGGGTGCACCGTCGCGATCCGCGATCCGAACGATGGAGGAGGCCAGGTCCGCGGCCTTCGTCTCGGATGCGGACTTCGGTTTGAACGCCATCGTATCTCCTCGACCGGATCTCTGTCGACCGCCACGACGTCCGCGCAAGGCATCGACCGCGGCCGTCCCGGGAGACGCCATCGGCCCGCGATCGTCACGCCGGGTCCTGCCTCGCGCCTGCGGCTACGATCGTCATCGCGGTATCGGGCAACGGCCGCCGAAGTTCCAGCGCGACCTCGGTCGTGGCCTCCAGCCAGGTGCGCCACTCCTCGGGCGTCGTCAGCAGCACCGGCATGGCCTTGGGATGGACGGGGCCGACGATCCCGTTCGCCTCGCAGGTGAGGAATGAGAACAGCCGGTGTTCGGCCTCCTCGCGGTCGGGCTTCTCCGCCCTGGTGCCGCGAACGCCCGTCCAGGGCCGCCAGATGCCGGCGAAGGCGAACGGCGGCCGGTTTTCGTCGGGGGCGAACCACGTCGGCGTCTTCCCGGGCTTGGTATCGGCGTATTCCGAGAACGAGGAGACCGGCACGAGGCAGCGATACTCCGGCTCGAGCCAGGGACGCCAATGCGGGCTCTTCACGTTGCGCACGTTGGTGACCGGGTGTTCGCCGAACTGCTTGGGGCCCGGAATGCCCCACCGGACCATCTCGATTACCCGCTCGTCACCCTCGAGCCGAACGATCGGCGCGCGCTGGTCCGGGAAGATGCCCGGCAGCGCCGGCGGGTTGCCGGCCCGGTCGAGCGCGACGCCGAAGAGTGCGCGGATCTCAGCCTGCGGCGTGACGAGGCCGAAGAGGTTGCACATGCCGGCCCCATTCTGTCGCAGCCACGAACCCGGCCCTGCCCACGTTGGCCCAAGGTTGCGGGACAAGCCCGAGCCCTGGGAAAAAACCCGCTTCGGCAAAGGGACCAACGATGACATCGGATCCACGCGACGCCGGCCCGCGCCCGCCGTTTTCCGGAGACCAGCAGCAGGAGCGGCCGGGCCTGACCTCCCGCATGACGCCTACGCCGGACCATGGCGAGGACAGCTACGTCGGCAAGGGCCTGCTACAGGGCAAGGTCGCCCTCATCACTGGCGGCGACAGCGGCATCGGTCGTGCGGTGGCCATCGCCTATGCCCGCGAGGGGGCGGACGTGGCGATCTCCTATCTCGCGGTCGAGCAATCCGACGCCGAGGACACCGCCCGGTGGATCGAGAAGGCGGGACGCCGCGCCCTGTTGCTGCCGGGCGACATCCGCGACGAGGCCCATTGCCGGGATCTCGTCGCGCGGACCGTGACGGGGCTCGGCGGCATCGACATCCTCGTGAACAACGCCGCCGCGCAAACGGTCAACGACGGCCTCGACGACGTGACGGCCGAGGACCTGGAAGGCTCGTTCCGCGCCAACGTCTTCGCGATGTACTACCTCGCCCGGGCGGCCGTGCCGCACATGAAGCCGGGGTCGGCGATCGTCAATTCCACGAGTCAGCAGGCCAAGATCGCCGACAGGACCATGCTCATCTACGCCGCCACGAAGGGCGCCATCGCGAGCCTCACCATCGGGCTGTCCAACCTCCTGGCCCCGAAGGGCATCCGCGTGAACTGCGTGGCGCCCGGCCCGATCTGGACGCCGATCCAGCCCATCGTGAAGAGCCCCGACGAAATCGCTCAGCTTGGCGCCGACACGCCTCTCGGCCGGGCCGGACAGCCGGCGGAACTCGCCCCCGCGTACGTGCTGCTGGCCTCCCGCGAGGGCAGCTACATGTCCGGAGCGCTCGTCCCGGTCACGGGCGGGACGCCGATGTATTGAAGCTGACTTTGAATGGCGCGCCCGAAGAGATTCGAACTCCTGACCCCCAGATTCGTAGTCTGGTGCTCTATCCAGCTGAGCTACGGGCGCGCGGTGCGACGGGCGGGCTGTTGGATGCCGTGCCGGTCGGAGGCGGTGTCTAAGGCCTCCGTTTCGGCTTGGCAACCCCTATCGGAAGGCGTTCGCCTCATCCGTCCGAGAAAGCGCCGGAGTGCACCCGGCGCGCCTCCAGCAGGCGGGCGCCCTGGACCGCCGCCGCGGCCCGGTTGTTCACGTGGAGGGCGCGCAGGAGTGCGGCCACGTGGACCTTCACGGTGCCCTCGCTGAGCGACAGGGCGCGGGCGATCTCCTTGTTGGCCTTGCCGCCGACGATGAGGGCGAGCACGTCACGCTGGCGGCGGGTGAGGTTGGCGAGCACCGTGGCCGGCCCGCCGTCCTCGCCGGGGCGGCGGGCCGGCGGCGGCCGATCCAAGGACGGGCCGGAGGGCGGCGCCTGCGCGAGGCTCGGCGGCACATAGAGGACGCCCGACAGGATCATCTCGATCACCCGCGTCATCTCGGCGGCGCCGAGCCCCTTGGGGACGTAGCCGTGCGCACCGGCTTCGAGGGCGAGGAGGATGTCGTGCCGCCGCGCCGATGCCGAGACGATGGCCGCCACGACGTCCGGGAAGCACTCGCGCACCGCGCCGAGCGATCTCGCGCCGGCCATTCCCGGCATGTCGAGGTCGAACAAGGCCAGATCGACCCCGCCGTCGCGCTCGCCCAGCCGCGCCAGGGCTTCGTCGAGGGAGCCCGTCTCGATCACCTCGGCAAAGCCCAGGCGTCGCGACAGGATGGCGCTCATGGCGAGCCGGAAGAACTCGTCGTCGTCGGCTACGACCGCGCATCGACGCTGCGAAGAAGGTGAGGTCATCGTCGGTTTCGTATTGGAAGGCGCGGCGGAGCGCCATCGCGGCGGGCGGCCCGAATGTCCAGCCTCGATCCGCTGGCTGCGTGCCGGAACGCCGGTGACGTTCGAGCGGATGCCGGAGCCCGTTCATCCCCGCTGTGCGGGAGGTCGACGCTCTCCGTGTCAGGGGGCAGGTCCCGAACCTGCGACCCGGCCGATCGGGACGACGCCCGTCCCCGACCGGCACGCCGTCCAGGGGCGCCTGCCACCCGCACGCCTGCCGACCGCATCGTTTTGGGATCGGCCCCGTCGCGGGTTCGGGGACGGGACGGACCGTATGACGACCGGTCGCGAGCCTGCGACGGGCCTCGTGCCTCCACCGCCCGACTGGCGCTCGCCCACCCCGGACGAAAAACACGAGCCTCGATCAAGGGCTTGGCGACGAACTCGAGGGAGAGGGACGTTTTCGATGATCTCGCCGAACCCGGTGAAATGGCTGCGAGTGTTGTCGAGTTCACCATATTCGAGATCGCAAGTGCAGCCAAGTCCTCGTTAAGGAAAGCCTGGAACGGGTCTTGATCACTGTCCTCCTATCCCAGTCGCGACGTCTCGCGACGGGACACGATCAAGGGGAGCGGCATGACCGCAGCGGTTGGGGTGGTGATCATCGACGAATCAGAGGCGCTGGACCCGTCCCTGCGGGCGGCCCTGGAGCATGAACCGGCGCTCTATACGGTCGGGGAAACCGGCAGCGTGCCCGCCGTCGCCCTGGTCGTCCTGCCCGACAGCGGCTTCACCCCGACCCTGGAGCGCCTCGCCACGCTCAAGCGCGCCCGGGCCGACGTGAAGGTGCTGCTGGCCTTCCAGTCCCTCGACAGTGCCACCCTGAGCTCGCTCCTGGCCGCCGGGGCCGATGCGGTGGTGGCGCGCCAGTCGACGCCCCGCGAGGTCTGCGCCGCCCTGCTCGGGCTGATGCAGCCGGCGCAGCGGCTCGCCGCCGACGATCGCGACGGCGCCGAAAGCCTCGACGGCGCCGAGGGGCTGACGCCGCGCGAAGCCGAGATCCTGCGGTTCCTCAGCGCCGGCTTCAGCAACAAGGAAGTCGCCCGCCGCCTCAGCCTGAGCGTGCGCACCGTCGAGACCCACCGCCTCAACCTGCGCCGCAAGACCCAGACCGGCCGGCTGAAGGACCTCGTCGCCCTGGCACGTAAGCTCGGCCTCAAGCCGGTGGTGGACGCCGACACGCGCCGCAGTGGCACCGATGGGGCCGTCTCCGTGTCCCGGCCCACCATGAACGCCGCCGCCCCTTGGTGAGCGCTCACGTGGGTCAGCCTGCGGTGGTCCGTCCGGCCGTCGTGCGGGCGCGCGCCGGTCGGCGCCGCCCCGGACCGTCGTCTGCGTTCGCGGAGAGTTGCGATTGCAGCAGCCCGAGCACGGCCGCCTCCTCGGGCCTCAGGCGGGCGAGATCGTCGCGCAGTTCATCCTCCACCGCGTCCTTGATCTGGAGCAGCAGAGCACCCTCCACGTAGCAGTCGAGGATGCGAGGGTGGATGTAGCAGGACCGGCAGACCGTCGGGGTGTTGCCGAGCCGCGCGGCCACCCGTTCGATCGCCGCGCGCAGGTTGGCCTTCGCCTTGGCTTGGCTGTCGAAGGCCTCGAACTCGCGCAATGCCAGGGCCGCCAGCACCGTGCCCGCCCAGGTGCGGAAATCCTTGGCGGTGACGTCGTCCCCCGTGATGTCGCGCAGATAGGCGTTGACGTCGGACGACGTGACGTCCCGGCGCGCGCCGTCGTCGTCGAGGTACTGAAACAGCTCCTGGCCGGGCAGGTCCTGGCAGGCCTTCACGATCCTGGCGACACGCTTGTCCTTGAGCGAGAGGTTCCAGTCCTTGCCGCTCTTGCCGGTGAAGCGGAACGTCAGCTCGGAGCCGTCCACCCGCACGTGCGGGTCCTTGAGCGTCGTCAGGCCGTAGCTGCCGTTGGTGCGGGCGTAGTCGTCGTTGCCGACCCGGATCAGCGTGGTCTCGAGGAGATGGACCACGGTGGCGAGCACCTTTTCGCGGGGCAGGCCGCGCCGGGACATGTCGCGGTCGACCCGGGTGCGGATGCCCGGCAGCGCGTCGGCGAAGGCCATGATGCGGGAGAACTTGGTCGCGTCGCGGGCCTGCCGGAAATCGGGATGGTAGCGGTACTGCTTGCGTCCCTTGGCGTCGCGCCCCGTGGCCTGGATGTGGCCGTTGGCGCGCGCGCAGATCCAGACGTCGGTATAGGCCGGCGGGATCGCGAGGGAGCGGATGCGGGCCAGGGTCTTGGCATCGCGTAGCGTGGCGCCCTTCGTGTCGCGGTAATTGAACCCCTTGCCGCTCTTGCGCCGCGTGAAGCCGGGGCGCGCATCGTCCACGTAGACGAGGCCGGCCTCCTCGGCGGCCTCGCGGGGATCGGCGATGCCGGAGGGCGCGTCTGACTCCTGCGGCGTGGCCATCCTCGGGCTCCCCTCGTTCGTTGCGAGCTTCAACCGAGGTGTCCGGCGGGCTGTTCCTGCGGCGTCCGTGCTACACGCCGTCCCATGGACCAGCCCGCTCCTCCCAAACCGACCTGCCTCGTCTACGTCGTCACCGAGGATTGGTTCTTCGCCTCGCACTTCCTGCCGATGGCCCGTGCGGCGGTGGCCATGGGCATGGCGGTGGCGGTGGTCACGCGGGTGCGCGACCACCGGGCGGTCATCGAGGCCACCGGTGCCCGCGTGGTGGCGCTCGAGGCCGAGCGGTCGAGCCTGAACCCGATGGCGGCGGGCTATGCCGCGGGCCAGCTCGCGGCCATCCTCAAGGCCTTGAGGGCCGACATCGTCCATTGCATCGCCCTGCGCGGCATCCTTGTGGGCGGCACCGCCGCGGCGATGGCCGGCATCCCGGCGCGGGTCTACGCGCTCACGGGGCTCGGCCTCATCGGCGCTCGGGAGGACCGGGTCGGACGCATGGCGCGGCTCGGCCTGCGCCACCTCATCCGGGGGCCGCTGGCGTCGAAGAAG
Organism: Methylobacterium sp. Leaf466; assembly: GCF_001425565.1. NCBI lineage: Bacteria > Pseudomonadati > Pseudomonadota > Alphaproteobacteria > Hyphomicrobiales > Methylobacteriaceae > Methylobacterium > Methylobacterium sp. Leaf466. Next base: position 211,766 of record NZ_LMRC01000033.1, read on the forward strand.
ACGCGGTTCCTGTTCGAGAATGCGCACGACGCCCATGCCCTCGGCCTCGATCCGTCGGAGACGCGGGTGACCATCGTCGGCGGGGCCGGCATCGATCCTGCGGCCTATCCGGTCGCGCCCCTCGTCGCGATCCCGCCGCTGCGGGTGGCACTCGTGGCGCGGATGCTGTGGTCGAAGGGCGTCGACACCGCCGTCGAGGCCGTGCTCCGCGCCCGCGCAGAAGGCGCCGCCGTCGCGCTGTCCCTCTACGGGGCACCCGACCCCTCGAACCGCCGAGCCATTCCCGAGGCGACCCTGCGCGGGTGGACCGGCGACGGGATCGCCTGGCACGGCGCGACCGACGATGTCCGGGGCGTCTGGGCGGGCCACCACGTCGGCTGCCTGCCCTCGCGCGGCGGCGAGGGCTTGCCGCGTACGCTGCTGGAGGCCGCCGCCTGCGGCCGGGCCCTGGTGACCACCGACGTGCCGGGCTGCCGCGACCTCGTGCGCGACGGGACCGAGGGCCTGCTCGTCCCCCCCGGCGATCCGGCGGCGCTGGCCGAAGCCCTGGCGCGGCTCGCGGGCGACCCCGCCCTCGTCGCCCGGATGGGGGCGGCGGCCCGGTCCCGCATCGAGACCGGCGGCTACACCGAGGCCGCCGTGACCGACGCGGTCTGCGCGCTCTATGCGGAGCTGGCGTCGTGATCGCGCCCGAGGAGACCCTGGCCTTCATCCGCGCCAACACCCGGCTGCTGCCGGTGCCCTACACGCCCGAGATCGTCCTGCATGTGGCCGACGAGGCCACGGTGCTCTGGCAGAAGACCGAGGACGAACTCGCCGAGATCGGCCTGCCGCCGCCGTTCTGGGCCTTCGCCTGGGCCGGCGGCCAGGCGCTCGCCCGCTACATCCTCGACAACCCCGAGGTGGTGGCCGGGCGGCGGGTGCTGGATTTCGCCTCCGGCTCGGGCCTCGTCGCCATCGCCGCCGCCATGGCGGGGGCCCGAGGCGTGACGGCCAGCGACCTCGATCCCTTCGCGATCCCCGCCATCGGCCTCAACGCCGCCGCCAACGGCGTCGCCGAGCGGATCACGGCGGTGCGCGCCGACCTCGTCGGCACCGATCCGGGCGATGCGGTGGTGCTGGCCGCCGACATCTTCTACGAGCGCGACATCGCCGCCCGCGTCACGGAGTGGCTCGGCGGCCTCCATGCCAGGGGGGCGGTGGTGCTCATCGGCGACCCCGGCCGCGCCTACCTGCCGCGCGAGCGCCTGACCAACCTGGCGACCTACGAGGTTCCGGTGAGCCGCGCCCTCGAGGATGCCGAGATCAAGCGTAGCGGCGTGTGGCGCTTCGTGGCGTGAGGCGAGGACCCGCGCCGGTGCCGGACGACCCTGCGAGATCCGTTGCGGCCACCCGGTGACCTGCTAGGGTCCGTGTCGGCGCCGGCGGCGGATCGGTCGGCGTCGACGGCGGGGGTGGGTGATGTCGGGATCGACGCGGCTCTGGCGGCAGGCCACCCTTCTCGCGGTGATGCTGGCGGCGTTCTGCGCGCCGGCATCGGCCCAGGCGCCCGCCACCAAGCCCGCGCCGAAAGCGGCGACGGCCAAGCCGGCGGCGGCCCAGAAGACCTTCGTCCGCGAGGTCCTGGCGAGCGACGCCGTGCGCCTCGAAGCGGCCCTCCGGGCCGAGGCCAAGGCGTCGGGCGTGGCCAGGACCGCCACGCAGTGGCTCGCCGAGGGCGAGGCGCTGATCGAGGCGGAGAAACCCGCTGACGCCCTGAAGCCCCTCACGGCAGCGGTGGCCGGGGACTCCGGCAACCCCGCCGCCTGGATCGCCTATTCTGAGGCCGCCGCCGCCGTCGGCCAGGACGAGAACAACCGCGACTACACGCTGCGCAGCCGCCTGCGCGCCAATGCCAGGGCCGCCGCCTACCAGGCCTATCTTCGTGCCCGGACCCCGGCGGTGGAGGCGCAGGCGCTGGCCCAGCTCGGCGCGGTCCATGCCGGCTCCTCGGACTGGCGCTCCTCCCTCGAAGCCTATCGCGCCAGCCTGGCTCTCGCCGACGACGAGGCCGTGCGCGAGACCTACGAGGCCCTGCGCGCCGAGCACGGTTTCCGCATCCTCGACTACAAGGTCGATTCGGACGCCGCCGCCCCGCGGGTGTGCTTCCAGTTTTCGGAAGGGCTGGCGGCCAAGACCGATTTCACGCCCTTCGTGGCGGTCTCGGGCAGCGCCACCGCCGCCGTCACCGCCACCGGCCAGCAGCTCTGCGTCGACGGCCTGCGCCACGGCGAACGCTACGCCTTCGTCCTGCGCCAGGGCCTGCCCTCGGCGGTGGGCGAGACCCTGCTCAAGGCCGCCGACTACGAGGTCTACGTCCGCGACCGCTCGCCCCAGGTCCGCTTCACCGGTCGCAACTACGTCCTGCCGCGTACCGGCCAGGCGGGGGTGCCCCTGGTCTCGGTGAACGCCGCCAGACTCGACGTGGAGGTGCTGCGTATCGGCGACCGCAGCCTCTTGCCGTCGCTGCGCTCGGAGGAGTTCCTGGGGCAGCTCAACGGGGCCTCGGCCAGGACCATCGCCGACCAGAAGGGCCGCAGCGTCTGGAAGGGCAGCCTCGAGACCGCCAAGGCCGAACTGAACCAGGAGGCGATCACCGCCTTCCCGGTCATGCAGGCGGTCGGCAAGCTCGAGCCCGGCCTCTACGTCATGACCGCCCAGGCGACCGGCACCGCGCCGGCCGCCGACGAGGAGGGCGGCTACGAGGCCATGGCTACGCAATGGTTCGTGGTCTCGGACCTCGGGCTCACCGTGTTCAAGGGCCGCGACGGCGTCCATGTCTTCGCCCGCTCGCTCGCCAGCGCGGCGGCGGTGGCGAACGCCGAGATCCGCCTGGTGGCCCGCAACAACGAGGTGCTGGCCACGGCCCGCACCGACGCGATGGGCCACGTCGCCTTCGATCCGGGCCTGGCGCGGGGGGAGGGCGGCATCGCGCCCGGCCTCGTGGTGGCCGAGGCGGGGGGCGACTACGGCTTCCTAGACCTCGCCCAATCGGCCTTCGATCTCACCGACCGCGGCGTGAAGGGGCGCCCGGCGCCGGGTGCGGTGGAGGCCTACGTCTTCCCCGAGCGCGGGGTCTACCGCTCCGGCGAGACCGTGAACCTCACCGCCATCCTGCGCGACGCGCAGGGCGTGGCCCTCTCGGGCCTGCCGCTGACCCTGGTGGTCAAGCGCCCGGACGGCGTCGAGTACCGCCGCGTCCAGGTGGTGGACGCCGGCTTGGGCGGGCGCGCCCTGCCGGTGGCGCTGCTGCCGGGCGCCGCCCACGGCACCTGGCGCGTTGCCGCCTACACCGACCCGAAGGCCCCGGCGGTGGGCGAGGCGAGCTTCCTCGTCGAGGACTACGTGCCCGAGCGCCTGGAGGTGAGCCTGTCGAGCACCACGCCCGCCCTCACCAGGGGCGAGCCGGCCCGGGTCGCGGTGGCGGCGCGCTACCTCTACGGCGCGCCCGGCGCCGGGCTCGACGTCTCGGGCACGATCCTGGTCCAGGCGGCCGCGGACAGCGGCATCAAGGGGTTGGAGGGCTATGCGATCGGCCTCGACGACGAGCGGGTCGAGGCCTCCTCCAGCGAGATCGAGGCGCGGACCACCACCGACGCCAAGGGCGCTGCCGTCCTCGACGTGCCGGTCCCGGTCGTGGCGGCGCCCAGGCCCCTCGAAGCCAAGATCACCTTGCAGGTCGGCGAGCCGGGCGGGCGGGCCCTCAGCCGCAGCCTCACCCTGCCGATCCTGCCCGAGGGGCCGGTGGTGGCGATCCGCAAGACCTTCTCGGGGGATCTCCCAGAGGGCGGCACGGCCGGCTTCGACGTGGTGATGGCAGCCCCCGACGGGACGCGGCTGTCGCAGGGCGGTGCGACCTGGACCCTCTCGAAGGTCGAGAAGAGCTACCAATGGTACCGAGAGGGCGGGCGCTGGGCGTTCGAGCCGGTGACCGCGACCCGCCGCATCGCAGACGGACGGATCGACCTCGGCACGGAGACGCCCGCGCGGATCGCGCAGGCGGTGAGCTACGGCAATTATCGCCTGGAGGTGCAGGCGCCCGGCAAGCCCGCCGCAACGGCGAGCGTGAGCTTCACCGTCGGCTGGGGCGGGGGCGAGACCGCGGACGTGCCAGACCTCCTCGACCTGCGCCTCGACAAGGCGGCCTATGCCGCCGGGGAAACCCTGCGCGTGCGCCTGCAGCCGAAGTTCAAGGGCATGGCGACGCTGGCGGTGGTGAGCGACAAGGTCCACGCCATCCTCGACATCCCGGTCTCGGCCGGGGGCACCGACGCGACGATCCCGGTCAAGGCCGAATGGGGCTCGGGCGCCTACCTCGTCGCCACCGCCTACCGGCCCCTCGACCAGGCGGCCAAGCGCCTGCCCGGCCGGGCACTCGGCCTCGCCTGGTTCTCGGTGGACCGCGACCGGCGCCAGATCGACGTGACCGTGGAGGCGCCCGCCAAGGCCAAGCCCCGCGAGAACCTGACCCTCCCGATCCGCCTCGCCGGCCTCGGTGCGGGCGAGGAGGCCCGGGTGACGGTGGCGCTCGTGGACGTCGGCATCCTCAACCTGACCCGCTACGAATCGCCCAACCCGGTCGGCTACTTCTTCGGCCAGAAGGCGCTCGGGCCTGAGATCCGCGACCTCTACGGATACCTCATCGACGGCATGCAGGCGACGGTGGGCGCGATCCGCTCCGGCGGCGACGGCGCCGGCACCGAACTCTCCGACGCCCCCCCGACCCAGGCCCCGCTGGCGCTCTATTCGGGGCCGGTCACGGTCGGCCCGGACGGGCGCGCCAGCGTCACCTTCCCGCTGCCGGCCTTCAACGGCACCGGCCGGGTGATGGTCACCGCCTGGAGCAAGGCCAGGGTCGGCGCGGCCCAGGCCGACGTGATCATCCGCGATCCGGTGGTGCTCACCGGCACCCTGCCGCGCTTTCTCAACGTCGGCGACCGCTCGCGCTTCTTCGTGGCGGTCGACAACGTCGAGGGACAGGCCGGCGAGTACACCATCGACCTCGACCTCTCGGGGCCGGCCCTGGTCTCAGCCGAGGCGGCGCACCGCACCATGCGGCTGGAGGCCGGGGCCAAGGGATCCTTCGTGATCCCGATCACCGCCGCCGGCCCGGGGCTCACCCGCCTCGACGTGAACCTCAGCGGGCCCGGCCTCGCCTCGCCCGTCGGCCAGAGCTTCGCGCTGGCCATCGGTCCCGGCACCGGCCCGCTGGTGCGGCGCACGGTCCGCTCCCTCGAGCCCGGCGCCAGCCTCCAGGTGACGAACGCGCTGCTGGCCGACATCCTGCCGGGCACCGGCTCGGTCTCGGTCACCGCCTCGTCGCTGGCGGCCCTCGACGTGCCGGCGCTGCTGCAGGCCCTCGACCGCTATCCCTACGGCTGCTCCGAGCAGACCGTGAGCCGGGCGATGCCGCTCCTCTACGTCAACAAGCTGGCGGCCCTCGACCGCCTCGGTCTCGACGACAAGGCCGACGAGCGGGTGCGCGAGGCCATCGACCGGGTACTGGCGCGCCAGAACGCCTCCGGCGACTTCGGCCTGTGGACCTCGGACTGGTCGAGCGACACCTGGCTCAACGCCTATGTCACCGACTTCCTCACCCGGGCCCGCGAGCGCGGCTTCGCGGTGCCGCAGACGGCTTTCTCCAATGCCCTCGACCGCCTGCGCAACACGGTGGCCAACACCACCGAGGTCAAGGACGGCGGCATGGACATCGCCTATGCCGCCTACGTGCTCGCCCGCAACGGCCGGCCGGTGATGGGCGACCTGCGCTACCTCGCCGACACCAAGCTCGACGCCTTCGCCACACCGCTGGGGCGCGGCCAGATCGCGGCGGCGCTGGCGTTGCTCGGCGACCGCGGCCGCGCGGCCAGGGCCTTCGAGTCGGCGGTGACCGCCCTCAAGGGCGCTGCCGACGACGGCACCTACCGGTCCGATTACGGCTCGCGCCTGCGCGACGGCGCCGGCCTGCTCACGCTCGCGGCCGAGACTGGGCTGACCGCCCAGGCCTTGGCGCCGCTCGGCGCCGTGATCACACAGGAGCGCGCCGCCGGCCGCGCCACCAGCACCCAGGAGAACGCCTGGATGGTGCTGGCCGCGCAAGGCCTCGCCAAGGACGCCGAGGCCCTGAGCTTTCGCGTCGACGACGTGCCCCAGACCGGCGCGCTGACACGACTCTATCGCGGCCCCGCCCTCGATGCGAAACCCGTCACCATCACCAACGACGGGCGCAGCGCGGTGCAGGCGTCGGTGAGCGTCTCGGGCCATCCGATCAGCCCGGAGCCGGCGGAATCGCGCGGCTACGCCATCGCCCGCACCTACCACCGCCTCGACGGCACGGCCGTCGACCTCGCCCAGGGACTGCGCCAGAACGACCGCCTCGTGGTGGTGCTGAAGGTGACGGAGGCCAAGGCCTCGGCCGGGCGCCTCCTGCTGGTGGACCGCCTGCCGGCGGGGCTCGAGATCGACAATCCTAAGCTCCTCGACGCCGACACCCTCACCGGCCTCGGCTTCGCCAAGAGCGAGGTGGCGCCGGCCCACACCGAGTTCCGCGACGACCGCTTCGTGGCCGCCTTCGACCGCACTCCGGAGCAATCGGCCTTCTTCGGCGCGGCCTACACGGTGCGGGTGGTCTCGCCGGGCACCTACGTGCACCCGGCCGCCACCATCGAGGACATGTACCGCCCCGACCGCTTCGGCCGCACCGGCTTCGGCACGGTCGAGGTGACGGCGAAGTAGGGTGGGCGCTTGGCACCGCAACCTTCCCCCGCCCCAGTCGGGCTTGCCCGGTTGGGGCGATGGCGCGCGGATTTCGAGTCTGACCGAGATCTGATGCGGGGAGGGATGCGCCGCATCCTCCACAGTCTGGCGCTGCTGGTCGTGGTCGCCGCCATGGCGGCGGGTCTCGTCCTCTGGCGCTTCGTCGTCACCCTCCCGCCCCTCGACCTCGCGCAAGCCGCGCAGCGCTCCACCGTCGTCCTCGACCGCGACGGGCGGTTGCTGCGCCCCTATGCCACCGCCGACGGACGCTGGCGGCTGCCGCTGACCGCCGCCGAGGTCGATCCGCGCATGCTCGCCATGCTGGTGGCCTACGAGGACAAGCGCTTTGCCGACCACCCCGGCCTCGACCCGGCCGCGACCCTGCGCGCGGCCTGGCAATGGCTCGTCGCCGGCCGCATCGTATCGGGGGGATCGACCCTGTCGATGCAGGTGGCCCGCCTCGTCGAGCCGCGACCCGAGCGGTCGCTGTCGGCCAAGCTCCGGCAGATGGTCCGCGCGGTGCAACTGGAGCGCCGACTCGGCAAGGCCGGCGTCCTCGACCTCTACCTCACGCTCGCCCCCTACGGCGGCCCGGTGGAGGGCCTGCGGGCGGCGAGCCTGGCCTATTTCGGCCGCGAGCCGGCGCGCCTGTCCTTCGCGGAAGCCGCCCTCCTGGTCGGCCTGCCGCAATCTCCCGAGACCCGCCGGCCCGACCGATTCCCCGAGCGCGCCGGACGCGCCCGCGATCGCGTCCTCGACCGGGTCGCGGCCCAAGGGATCATCACGACGGCCGAAGCACGGGCGGCCAAGGCCGAGCCGGTGCCCGCCGGCCGACGGCTGTTCCCGATGCTCGCGGCCCATGCCGCCGACGCGGCGCTCGCGGCCGAACCCGCCGCACCGGTGGTGCGCCTGACCCTCGACGGGCGCCTGCAGGCCAGCCTCGAAGCCCTGGCGACCGAGCGTGCCGCCGCGGTCGGACCGGGGATCTCGGCGGCGATCCTGGCCATCGACAACGCCACCGGCGCGGTGATCGCCCAGGTCGGCAGCCCCGGCTACACCGATGCCTCGCGCATGGGCGCCATCGACATGACGGGTGCCATCCGCTCGCCGGGGTCCGCCCTCAAGCCCTTCATCTACGCGCTCGCCTTCGAGGGGGGGATCGCCCATCCCGAGACGCTGCTCGAAGACCGGCCGGTGCGCTTTGCCGGTTCCTATGCCCCCGAGAACTTCGACCTCGGCTACCAGGGCGTGGTCACGGCCCGGCGCGCGCTGCAACTCTCCCTCAACGTGCCGGCGGTGGACCTGCTGGAGGCGGTGGGGGCGGCGCGTTTCGTCGCCCGCCTGCGCGCGGCGGGCGCGCGGATCGACCTGCCGCGCGACACCGCGCCCGGCCTGCCGGTGGCGCTCGGCGGTCTCGGCATCACGCTCGCCGACACCGCCCGGCTGTTCTCAGGGCTCGCCCGCGGCGGCGGCGTGCCGGCCCTCCTGCGCCGCCTCGGCGAGGTGCCGGGCCCCGAGACGCGGATCGCCGAGCCGGTGGCGGCTTCCTATGTCGCCGACATCCTGCGCGGGGCGCCGCCGCCGGAGAACGCCCTGCCCAACCGCATCGCCTACAAGACCGGCACCTCCTACGGCTATCGCGATGCCGTGGCGGTGGGGTTCGACCGGCGCGTGACGATCGCCGTCTGGGTCGGGCGGCCGGACGGCAACGCCGTGCCCGGCCTCGTCGGGCGCCTCGTGGCCGCACCGATCCTGTTCGACGCCTTCTCCCGCTACGGCGGCGAGCCCGAGCCGGTGCCGCTCGCCCGCGAGGCGCTGGTGGCCACCACGCTGTCGCTGCCCCCGCCCCTGCGCCACATCCGCAGGGACGTGCCCAAGACCCTGGCGGCGAGCCAGGGCGCCGCCCTGCGCATCGCCTACCCGCCCGACGGGGCGCGGATCGACCTCGGCCTGGCGGAGGCCGCTGCCGCGCCGCTGGCCCTCAAGGCGCTGGGCGGGGTGCCGCCGCTGACCTGGATGGCCAACGGCCTGCCGGTGGCCGACAGCGCCCGGCGCCAATCCGCCTGGGTGCCCGACGGTGCCGGCTTCGCCCGGATCTCGGTGATGGATGCCGCGGGCGCCAGCGACAGCGTCGTGGTGCGGTTGGAGTGACCCGGAGGTGCCCACACCCCGAACGGCCGCGTCAGGCTCCGCCCTGCACCACGCGCCCGTCCACCACCCGGATCACGTCCGCCCTGCCCGCGAGGTCCGCGAACAGGGCGGGGTCCGCCCCCGTCATCCAGACCTGGCCCGGCAGGGCGTCGAGAGCGTCGAACAGGCCGGCGCGGCGGCGCGGGTCGAGGTGGGCGGCGACCTCGTCGAGGAGGACGACCGGCGCCAGGCCGCACATCGCCTGGACCAGCCGGGCATGGGCGAGCACGAGGCCAATCAGCAGGGCCTTCTGTTCGCCGGTGGAGGCGGTGGCGGCCGGCACGTCCTTGGGGCCGTGGCGGACGACGAGGTCGGTGGTCTGGGGGCCGTTGAGGGTGCGGCCGGCGGCCCTGTCACGCTGGCGACCCTGCCGGAGCGTCTGCCGGTAGCGATCCTCCGCCTCGATGGCCGGCCAGACGGCGACGAGGTCGTCCATGTCGCCCTCCAACCGCACGCCCGCCCAGGGGAAGGGCTGGCCGTCGTCGCGGCCCTCCGCGATCAGGCGGTCGAGGCGCTCGGCGGTCTCGCGGCGGGCCAGTGCCACGGCGACGGCGAGTTCGGCCACCTCCCGCTCGATCGCGTCGAGCCAGCGCCCGTCGTCCGGACGCTCGTCGAGCAAACGGTTGCGCGAGCGCAGGGCCCGTTCCAGGGCACCGACGCGGGCGCCGTGACTGGCATCGACCGCGAGCACCAGCCGGTCCAGGAAGCGACGGCGGTCGCCGGCCGGCCCGCGGAACAGCCCGTCGAGGTCGGGGGTCAGCCAGACCACGCGCAGAAACTCGCTGAAGGCGATGGGGGATGGCACGCTTCCCCCGTCGACCCGGCACAGCCGGGTGGCGCGGGTGTCGAGCCCGGCGGGCTCGTAGCCGGTACCGACCCGGTGCTCGTCCTCGCCGCTCGTGAGACCCATCGAAACGGCGAAGCCGCCGGTGCCGCCGGTGCGGGCCATGCCGGCGAACTCGGCCCGGCGCAGGCCGCGGCCGGGCGAGAACAGCGAGATCGCCTCCAAGAGGTTGGTCTTGCCCGCACCGTTCTCGCCGACCAGCGCCACGAAGCGGCGGTTCAGCCCGAGTTCGAGGTCGGCGTGGTTGCGAAAGTCCCGGCAGGTCAGCCGGGTAAGCCGAAGCTGCCCGCCCTGGTCTGTCGGTCGATCCTGGTCCGGCGCGATGGGCGGCTGGCTCCCCCTCACACCCGCATCGGCATCAGAACGTAGAGGGCGGCCGCGCCCTCGCGGTCCTGGATCAGGGTCGGCGAGCCGGGATCGGCGAGCTTGAACAGGGCGGTGTCGCCTTCGAGCTGGCCCGTGATGTCGAGGAGGTAGCGGGCGTTGAAGCCGATATCGAGGGCCCCGGCCTCGTAGTCCACGTCGAGCTCCTCCGTGGCGCTGCCCGAGTCCGGGTTGTTGACGGACAGCGCCAGGCGCCCCTCCTGCACGCTGAGCTTCACCGCCCGCCCGCGCTCGGAGGAGATCGTCGAGACGCGGTCGACCGCGCGGGCGAAGGGCTCGCGCTCCACGGTGAGGAACTTGTCGTTCCCGGCCGGGATCACCCGCTGGTAGTCGGGGAAGGTGCCGTCGATGAGCTTGGAGATCAGCACCACGCCGCTGGCGAAGCGAAAGCGGATCTTGGCCGGCGACAGGTCGATCTCGACGCCCTCGCCGCCGTCCTCCACGAGCTTGATGATCTCGGCCACGGCCTTTCGCGGCACGATGATGCCGGGCATGCCGCGGCTGCCCTCGGGGGCGTCGATCTCCACCCGCGCCAGGCGGTGGCCGTCGGTGGCCACGGCGCGCATCTTGAGCGCACCGTCGACGTCAAGGGTATGGAGGTAGATGCCGTTCAGGTAGTAGCGCGTCTCCTCCGTCGAGATCGCGAACTGCGTCTTCTCGATCAGGCGCTTGAGGTCGGAGGCCGCCAGGGCGAAGCCGTGCGGGAGCTCGCCCGCCGCGAGGTCGGGGAAGTCGCCCTCGGGCAGGGCGCCGAGCGAGAAGCGCGAACGGCCCGAGCGGATGGTCATCTGCCCGGTCTCGCCGCTCGTCTCCAGGGAGACCTGGGCGCCGTCGGGCAGCTTGCGGACGATGTCGTAGATGACGTGGGCGGGAACCGTGGTGGCGCCGGGATCGGCGACGTCCGCGGCGATCGTTTCCGTGACCTCGATGTCGAGGTCGGTCGCCTTGAGTTGCAGGCCCTCCGGGCCGCTGCGCAGGAGCACGTTCGAGAGGATCGGAATCGTGTTGCGGCGTTCCACCACCCGGTGGACGTGGCCGAGCGACCGAAGCAGGGCCGCACGCTCGACTGTGACTCTCATCTCGAAAACTCGTGGTCTTTGAAAAAAAGCTCGCCGCAGCCGCGAGGGCCCGAGGACGGGGCCTCAACTTGGCGAAGCGCCCCCCGGAAGGCAAGGGCGGGACAGGCCCCGGTCTCCCCCGCCCGCGCCCACGGCTCGCCTCCTTGCACAGGCTTGTGGCGGCGGTGTCGGGGACGGCGACGGTCCGGGAACGGCGGCGCCCGGGTTTCGTTGAGCGAGCGTGGCCGCAATTCGGGCGGTGGGTGACGGGCGAGGGTGGGACGGATCATGGCGGAGCGGCCCTCGGAGTCCCTTCCTTCCCTCCTCGGGCAGGCGCTGCGCCTGGGCGCCGAGCATCTGCGTCAGACCCTGGCCCTGGCGCAGATCGAGACCACGGGGAACATCCGCGCCATCCTCGGCCTCGTCACCCTCCTGGGCACGGCCGTCCTCCTGGTGATCGTCAGCTTCTTCCTGGTCCTCGCCGCCGTGGTGAAGGGGCTCGCCGTCTTCGTCGGGTCGGAGCCGCTGGCGGCGGTCATCGTCGCCGGTCCCTTCCTGCTGGCCTCGCTCGTCCTGCTGTGGCTCGGCCTGCGCCGCATGGCGCTCGACAACCTGGAACCGCGACGGACCGAACGGCAACTGGCCGCCGACGCCCGCGTGGTGCTGGGCACCGACGCGCCCCGCTAAGGCCCTTCAGCCTGTCGCGAACCGGACGATTGCGATCGCAGTCTCGCCATAGAGGCGCCGTTCGAGTTCCGTGAAGCCGGTCGGCAGTCCGACCATGGCGCTAGCGGCCTCCTCCACCACCACGAGGGCGCCCGGCGCCAGCCAGCCGCCCTCGGCCGCCGACGCCAGGGCCGCAGGGGCGAGGTCGCGGCCGTAGGGCGGATCGCAAAAGGCGAGCGAGAACGTGCCGCTGGTGCCCACCGGCCCGAGCTTGGTCGCGTCGCGCCGGAACAGGCGTGTCACGCCTTCCGCCCCGAACGCCTCGATGTTGTCGCGGATCAGGCCGCGCGCCTCGGCGCCGTCGTCGACGAGCAGGGCGTAGGCGGCTCCGCGTGACAGAGCCTCGAAGCTGAGTGCCCCGGTGCCGGCGAACAGGTCGAGCACCCGCGCGCCGGTGACGGGGTCGTCGTAGGCATGCATCAGGACGTTGAAGACGGCCTCGCGCAGGCGATCCGACGTGGGACGGATCGCATCGGTCTTCGGGGTCGCGAGCCGGCGCCCGCGATGGGCGCCGCCGACGATCCTCACCGCGAACCACCGCGCGGCGGACGACCCGCCCCGCCGCCGGGACGGCCACCCGGCTTGGCGCCTCCGGGCTTGGCCCCGAAGCCTCCGGGCTTGGCCCCGAAGCCTCCGGGCTTGGCTCCCCCGGGCCTGGCGCCGAAGCCGCCCGGCTTGGCCCCGCCGGCCTTGAAGCCCCCCGGCTTGCCGCCGGCCTTGAAGCCGCCGCGGTCCCCGCCCGGTCGCTCGCCGCCCGCCTTGAATCCACCGGTCTTGAAACCACCGGGTTTGGCGCCGGCACCCTTGTAGCCGCCGCGATCGCCGCCACCGGGACGGTCGCCACGGTCCCTGGCGCCGTCGCGGTCACCCGAGGGTGCGAAGCTGCGGGGACGCTCGCCGGCCGGCGGGCCGCGGCGTTCGCCACGCTCCCCGCCGCGATCCTGGCGGGGGGCGCCCGGCGCACCGTCGCGGCCGAACGGCCGTGGTCCGGCATCGCGGCGGGGCGGACGTGCGTCGCCCTCCGGTCGGCCGGCGCTTCGGGGCTGGTCGTCCCGCCGCGGTGGGCGGGCGTCGCCCTCGAAGCGGCGGGCGGGACGGTCGTCGCGGTCGTCCCGCCGGAACGCCGGCTTGGGCGTGAACGCCCGCGGCGCGCGGGCCGGCTCGTGACCGTCGGTTCGCGCGCGCTGCGGGCGGGCATCGCCCTCCGGCGCATCCCGGCGCGCACCACGGTCGCGGCGATGCGGCTCGGGCGCGGCTTCCTGGGGCGTCGCCTTCAGGCGCTCCACCAGCACCCGGCGCTCGCCGGTCTGGATGGCGCCGACGCGCTCGCGACCGCGGGCGGCCGCCGTCTCGCGCTCGACCTTCGGGTCCGCTCCGCGGCGGGGAACCTTGACGCGGCGGGGGGCGTCCTGCGCCGATGCCTCCTCCTCGGAGCGCCAGACCGAGCGGCGCGGCCCGGCACCGGAGCCTCCGGTGGGAACCCTGGCGGGAGCGGCGGGGCCGCGGACCGGGCGGTCGCCGCCGCGGGAGGGAGCGCGCTCGCCGTAGGATCGCGCCGGGCGCGGTGCCTCGTCGTCGGACTGGCGCCGTTCGGCGCCCCGGGCGGCCGAGGCCGAACGGGCGGGCTGCTTGGCCTGCGGCTTGGGCGATCCGAACGGAGCGATCGGCTCGCGCACCGGGCTCGCGAAATCGACGCCGGCCTGTTCGGACAGCGCCGGGCCGAGCTGCTCCTTGAGGACCTTGGTCTTGATCTCCTCGACGAGGCCCACTTCGAGGTCGCCGAGCTGGAACGGCCCGAACGACAGCCGGATCAGCCGGTTCACGGCCAGCCCGAGGTGTTCGAGGATGCGCTTGACCTCTCGGTTCTTGCCCTCGCGCAGGCCCAGCGTGATCCAGAGGTTGTCGCCCGACGAGCGGTCGAGCACGGCATCGACCGGGCCGTAGTCCATGCCGTCGATGGTGACGCCCTTGCGCAGCTTGTCGAGTTCGGCCTGGCTGGTGTCGCCATGGGCCCGCACCCGGTAGCGCCGCAGCCAGCCGGTGTCGGGATGCGCGATCACCTTGGCGAGGCCGCCGTCGTTGGTGAGCAGCAGCAGCCCTTCGGTGTTGATGTCGAGCCGGCCGATCGCCACCACCCGCGGCAGGTCCTCGGGCAGCGATTCGAACACGGTCTGGCGACCTTCCGGGTCGCGGGCCGTGGTGACGAGGCCGCGCGGCTTGTGGAAGATCCAGAGCCGGGTGCGCTCGCGGATCGGCAGCGGCTCGCCGTCGACGGTGATGACGTCCGCATCGGTGACGTTGATCGCCGGCGAGTCGAGGACCCGGCCGTTCAGGCTGACGCGGCCTTGCTCGATCATGGCCTCGACGTCGCGGCGGGAGGCGATGCCGGCCCGTGCGACCACCTTGGCGATGCGGTCACCCTCCGGCGTCGGCTCGTCGGAGGCGGCCGGCTTGGGCTTGGGCGCCGGCTCGGTCCGGCGCCGCAGGGGCGCGTCGCCGCCGCGGGCGGGGGCTGCGGCCTTGCGGGGCTTGGGCTTCTCCTCGGCCGAATCGCCGGGCACGCCGGCATCGGTGGTCGGGGCCCAAGGCGCCGTCGCGGCTTCGCGGCCAGCGTCTTCGCGCTCGACCGCCGGAGGCGTCGTGGTGGGATCGCGCGTGTCGTCGGACCCGCCCGTCGTATCGTCTGTGTCGTCGCTCATCCCCGCCCCATAACAGAGAGGGTTCACGGTTGCGAGATGGCCACGACGCGACGAACGGCCGAGCCGGACGAGAAAAAGGCGGCCGAAGCCGCCTCTGTCCCACTCCGTCGGCCGAAGACCGACACTAGATCCTGGGCGAGCGCCCGCGGATGACGCCGAACACCGCCGAGATCAGGAACAGCGCGATCGCCACGAAGAAGACGATCTTGGCGGCCTCCATCGCAGTGCCGGCGATACCACCGAAGCCGAGGAGTGCCGCGACGAGCGCGACGACGAGGAAGGTGACTGCCCAACCGATCATGGTGTTCTCCGTTCGGTTCGTGCCGTCGCTGACGAACGGCGCTGCGATGATCCGAGGATCAGGATGCCCGGCTCAGGGCATGGGACCGTTTGAGCCGGGCTGTTCGAGGTACGATCAGATCTTGCTCTTGACCGCGTCGGCTGCGTTCTTGACGCCGTCCTTGGCGTCGCCGACCGTCTTCTGGGTCTCGCCCTTGAGTTCCTGGGCCTTGCCCTCGGCCTTCAGCTTGTCGTTGTCTGTGACGTTGCCGATGCCCTGCTTGACGTTGCCGACGGCTTCGTTGGCGAGACCTTTGATCTTGTCGGTGGTGCTGCTCATGATGCGCTCCTCAACTGTCATTGGCGGGCCCTCGTCCTGGTCGACGTCTGTCGTCGAAGACTTGGCCGCGTCGTCGGATCAACCCAGTCGGGCCGGCAATGTTCCGACCATTAACATTGCATGTCGCAGATCGATGGCCGGTTCGGCCGGCGGGTTTGCCCAGACACCGACCGGGGCTTAGGAACGTGCCCGTGAGCGATCCGATCCCTTTTTCCTCCGGCAACGATCCGTTCGACCTGGCCTTCGCGGCCGCCCGCGCGGCCGCCGATGCCGGCGAGGTGCCGGTGGGTGCCGTCGTGCTGCGCGGCGGCATGGTGCTGGCCGTGGCGGGCAACCGGCCCCGCGCCCTGGCCGATCCCACCGCCCATGCCGAGATCCTGGCGATCCGCGCGGCCTGCGCCGCCGTAGGCGACGAGCGGCTGGTGGGTTGCGACCTCTACGTGACCCTGGAGCCGTGTCCGATGTGCGCGGGCGCGATCTCGCTGGCGCGCATCCGCCGGCTCTACTTCTCGGCGTCCGACCCCAAGGGCGGCGGCGTCGAGCACGGGCCGCGGGTGTTCAACCAGCCGACCTGCCACCACGCGCCGGAGGTCTACGGCGGTTTTCGCGAGGCCGAGGGCGCGGCGTTGCTGCGAACCTTCTTCGCGCACAGGCGCGACCGCTGAGGCGGGACGGCGGGCCGCCCGGCCCCGGCGGCGAGGATCAGGCCGCCGCCAGCGGCTTGGAGACCTCCTCCAGGGACTTGCCCTCGGCGGCCGTGCCCCAGATGCCCCCGACGATGGCCGCGAACAGCATCAGCGCCGCGCCGATGCCGTAGCCGATCAGCACGTTGTCGCGCGAACCGGTCTCCACCAGGGCGCCGAACAGCAGCGGGCCCGAGACCCCGCCGATGCCGGTGCCCAGCGCATAGAACACCGCGATGGCCAGGGCTCGGATCTCCAGCGGGAAGGTCTCGGCCACGGTGAGATAGGCCGCGCTCGCGGCGGCCGAGGCGAAGAAGAACACCACCATCCAGGCCGCGGTCTGGCCGACCGGCCCGAACACCTCGATCTTGAAGAGGTAGCCGGTGACGGCGAGCAACACCGCCGAGATGCCGTAGGTGAAGGCGATCATCTGCCGCCGCCCGATCGTGTCGAACAGACGCCCCAGCAGCACCGGCCCGAGGAAGGAGCCGAGGGCGAAGGGGAGCAGGTACCAGCCGACGTGCTCGCCGGGCACGCCGTAGAACCGCTGCAGCACCAGCGCGTATGTGAAGAACAGGGCATTGTAGAAGAACGCCTGCGCGATCATCAGGGCGAGGCCGACCAGGGTCTGCTTGCGGTGGCCCACCAGCATGGTGCCGAACACCTCCGACAGGGGCGTGTGGCTGCGGGTCTTGATCTTGTAGCGCTTGGCCTCGTCGATCGGGGGCAGGGTGTGGCCCTCGTCGGTGAAGCGCTTCTCGATGCCCGACACCACCCGGTCGGCCTCGGCGATGTAGCCGTGGGTGGCGAGCCAGCGCGGGCTCTCGGGAATCCACGACCGCAGGAGAAGGATGGCGAGTCCGACGCCGCCGCCGATGAAGAAGGCGACGCGCCAGCCCCAGTTCGGGTCGATCACGTCGGCGCGCAGCAGCACGATCGACAGGACGGAGCCGCCCGCCGCACCGATCCAGAACGAGCCGTTGATGACGAGGTCGGTCCAGCCGCGCACGCGGGCCGGCACCAGCTCCTGGATGGTGGAATTGATGGCGGTGTACTCGCCGCCGATGCCGGCGCCGGTGAGGAAGCGGAAGATGCAGAAGCTGTAGATGTCCCACGACAGGCCGGTGGCGGCGGTGGCCACGAGGTAGAGGGCGAGGGTGATGAAGAACAGCTTCTTGCGCCCGATCCGGTCGGTGAGCCAGCCGAAGCCGAGCGCCCCGGTGACGGCGCCGATGAGGTAGGAGCTGGCCGCGAGCCCGACGTCGAACTCGGTGAAGCTCATCGGCTCCTTGCGTAGCGCGCCCACCAGCGAACCGGCCAGCGTCACCTCGAGGCCGTCGAGCACCCAGGTGATCCCGAGCGCCACGATGACGAGGACGTGGAACCTGCCCCAGGGCAGCCGGTCGAGACGGGCCGAGACGTCGGTGTCGATCACCGTCCCCATCGGGACGCGCTCCGGGCTCGCCGCCGTTTCAGCCCTGGTCGCCATCGACACCTCGTTAACGCTGCTGTGAGAGACGGGTGGAGAAGTCGAGGCGAATCGCTTTCGTTCCGCTTTTGCCTTCACCGGTCCGGCTCATGCTGGCGGCATCCCCACGGGTCCGCCCCATGCCGCGTCCACGCTCCTCCGAAATCCTGTTCGTCGTCGTCATGACCGCTCTCTTCACCGCCGCGTTCAGGGGCGGCGAGGCGAAGCCGCCGCCCGACGATCCCGCCGCGACGGGCGCCACCGCCGTGCCGGGAAACACCGACGGCCGCGTCGTGCGGATCGTCTACCAGCCCCTGGTCACACCGCGCTGAGATCACACCGCGCCGAGATCACGTCGCGCTGAGGTCGCGCAGGCGCGGATCGAGGGCGTCGGACAGGGCGTCGCCGATCAGGTTGAGCGAGACCAGCGTCGCGACCAGGAAGGCGGCCGGACCGGCCAGCATCCAGGGCGCCGTCTCGAGGGAGCGGGCGCCGTCGGCGACGAGGGCGCCCCAGCTCGTCTCGGGCTCCTGGACCCCGAGCCCGAGGAACGAGAGGAAGCTCTCCAGCAGGATCACCCGCGGCACCAGCGAGGTCGCGGCCACCACCACGACCCCCAGGGTGTTGGGGACGACGTGCCGGGCGAGGATCGCGGCCCGCGACCGGCCGAGCGCCTCGGCGGCGCGCACGAAGTCGCGGTGGCGCAGGGCTCGGGTCTGGGCGCGCACCAGCCGGGCCATGTCGAGCCATTCCACCGCCGCGATGGCCGCCAGGATGAGCACGAGGTTCGCCCGGAAGAACACCAGCAGGACGATCACGAAGAACACGAACGGCAGCGCGTAGAGGATGTCGACGATCCGCATCATCACCGCATCGAGCGTGCCGCCGGAAAACCCCGCCACGGCGCCGTAGACGACGCCCACGAGGAGCGCGACGGCGGTGGCGACGAGGCCGATCAGCAGCGAGACCCGGCCGGCGACCAGGCTGCGGGAGAGGATGTCGCGCCCGAGCGCATCGGTGCCCAGGAGGAAGTGGAGCCGGCGCACGGGGACCGAGACGACGAGGCCGCGCCCGTCCTCCGCGCGCGACAGGACGACGGGCGTACCGAACAGGTCCGAGCGCGGCAGCGCGGTCAGCACGCGCGGGTCGATCGGCCGGTCGGCGGCGAGCGTCAGGCGCACCGTGCCCGGTTCCCGCACCACGGCCTCGAGGCGCACGCGCATGCGGAAGGCGAGGCGTGCGAGGATGTCCGGAAGGTCGTCGCCGCGCGGGTGTGCCGCCGGCCCGGGCGCCACCCGCACGAGGTCGGGGTAGATCCGCCCCGGCGCGTGGCCGGTGAGGAGCGGGCCGACGAGGCAGGCCAGGGCCACGGCGGTCAGCACCGCCACCGCCGCGACGGCGACGGGCCGGCGCAGGAGGCGCCCGGCCGCCAGCCGCCCGAGGGACCCGCCCGCCGTCATCGCATCGACCGCGTGCGCGGGTCGAGCATGGCCGCCGCGATGTCGCCGACGAGGTTGAGGACCATCACGAAGACCGCCACCAGCACCACCGTGCCCATCACCAGCGTGTAGTCGCGGTTGAGCGCGCCGTCGACGAAGTAGCGGCCGATGCCGGGCAGGCCGAAGATCGTCTCGACCACCACCGACCCCGTCAGCAGCGCCGCCGCGGTGGGGCCGAGGGTGGCCACCACCGGGATCAGGGCGGCGCGCAGCGCGTGGCGGGCGATGCGCGCCGGCGACAGGCCCATGGCGCGCTGGGTGCGCACGTGCGGCGCGTTGAGGGTCTCGACCAGGGCGGAGCGGACGAGGCGGGCGATCGCCCCGGCCTGGGGCAGCGCCAGGGTGATCGCCGGCAGGACGAGATGGCTCGGTGCGCCACCCTCCCAGCCGCCCACCGGCAGCCAGGCCAGCCCGAGCCCGAGCACGATCTGCAGGAGAGGCGCCACCACGAACCCGGGAACCGACAGGCCGGTGCCGGCCATGAGACCCACGGCCCGGTCCCAACCGCTGCCGCGCCGCAAGGCGGCCAGCGACCCGAGGCCGAGGCCGGCGCAGACCGCGAGCGCCAGCGCCAGCGCGCCCAGGGTCATCGACACCGGCAGGCCGCGGGCGAACAGTTCCGCCACGGTGAGGTCGCGGAACGAGAACGAGGGCCCGAGGTCGCCCCGCAGCAGCGCCGCGCAATAGCGCAGGAACTGGACCGCCAGCGGCTGGTCGAGCCCGTAGGTGCGCGACAGGTTCTCCATCGCCGCGCGGGGGAGGGGGCGTTCGAGGTCGAACGGACCGCCGGGCGCCAGGCGCATCAGGAAGAAGCTGCCCGCCACCACGAGGAACAGGGTCGGGACCGCCTGGACGAGCCGGTGCAGGACGAGGCCGATCACCGGGCCCGTCGCCCCAAGTGGATCGCGCCGGCCCGTCGCCGCCCCGTTGGCTCGCGCCGGCCCCTCACGTCATCGCTCTCCGTCACCGCCGCCCGCGATGATGACGCCACGGCCGGACCCGCGCAAACACCATCCGCTCGCAAACACCATCCGCGCACAAGCACCCTTCGAACGCGTCCCGCCGCGCGTCTGCCCTGCCAGAACTTGCCTTTCCGTTCGAACCCGTCTATCCGCCCGTTTCGCGTTCGCTCCGGCTGGGGGCTGAACGGACGGTGTCGGCTTGCCGGCAACAGGGGGTGGTTCCGAACCGGAGTCGTTCCCGTCGTCCCGTGTCTCCGCCTTCGATCAACCGCTCGGGCCTCCATTACGGCTCGAAGGGCTTGGCGCCGGGTGAACGTGTGAGCCGGCCCGACGCGTCTTCCAGCACTTCTGGTGCCGTCGGGTCCCTATGGACATGAAGGGCCCGTTACAATGCCTCTTTACGAACACGTCTTCCTGGCGCGCCAGGACGTGACATCCCAGCAGGTCGAGACCATGATCGAGACCTACAAGGGCGTCATCGAAGCCAATGGCGGCACGGTCGAGAAGATCGAGATGTGGGGCGTCAAGTCCCTCGCCTACCGCATCAAGAAGAACCGCAAGGCGCATTTCACCCTCCTGAACATCGACGCCCCCCCGGCGGCGCTGACGGAGATGGAGCGCCAGATGCAGATCTCCGAAGACGTGCTGCGGTTCATGACCGTGCGCGTCGAGGCCCTCGAGGCCGAGCCGTCTGCGATGATGCAGAAGCGCGATCGCGACGATCGCAAGGACCGCGAGCGCGGCCGTCGTCGTGACGACGAGGGCTTCGGTGGCGGTGGTGGTGGATTCGGTGGCGACCGCGATCGGGGTGATCGCGGCGACCGTGGCGATCGTGGCGACCGGCCCGAGCGCAGCTTCGGCGGGGAGGCTTAAGTCATGGCATTCGGTGCTGGACCTGGTGCGGCCCCTGCGGCCGGTGGTGCTGCTGCTGGCGGAGCCGGCGGCGGACGTCGTCCGTTCTTCCGTCGTCGCAAGACCTGCCCCTTCTCGGGCGTGAACGCGCCCAAGATCGACTACAAGGACGTCAAGCTGCTCTCCCGCTACGTCTCGGAGCGCGGCAAGATCGTGCCGTCGCGCATCACCGCGGTGTCGGCCAAGAAGCAGCGCGAGCTCGCCCAGGCGATCAAGCGCGCCCGCTTCCTCGGCTTCCTCCCCTACGTGATCAAATAGTTGGCTGCCCTGGCCCGGCTTTGCCGAGCCAGGGCGTCCGCCGCACGCGCGGCGGTGCGTAGTCACGCTTGCGCCGCATAGGGGCGGCGAGGGGTTTTTCGTACCGGCGTTCATGGTGGAACGCCGGGAGTCGTTGGGGCGACGCGGTTCGCCTCTAACCCTGCCCCATCCGGGACAGCGGGACAGCGGGATTCAATGAAACAGTCACTCGGTATCGGCATCGGCGCGGGCCTCGTCTCGGCACTCCTGTTCGGCGTGCTCCTGAAGGCGACGGCCCTCTCCATCCTGCTCTATCTGCTGGCCCCGCTGCCGATCCTCATCGTCGGGCTCGGCTGGAGCCACAAGGCCGCCCTGGCCGCCGCCGTCTCGGGCAGCCTGGCGCTCGCCCTCGTGATCGCGCCGTTCCTCGGCCTCGGGTTCCTGGCCTATCTCGCCCTGCCGGCCTGGTGGCTCGCCTATCTGACGCTGCTCGGCCGTCCCGGTGCCGACGGCACCATGGAATGGTATCCCACCGGGCGCCTTTTGGCCTGGACGGCGAGCACGGCGGCCCTGGCTTTCGTCGCCATCGCGGTGATCGCGTCTCCGAACTACGAGACCTTCCAGAACCAGCTGCGCGGGATGACCCGCACCCTCGTGAAGACGCGCGGCGACGCGCGCATCACGCCGGCCCCGGCCCCGGCCGCACCCGGTTCGTCCGAGACCCAGGATCGCTCCGCTCCGGCGCAGGATGCTCCCGCCACCCCGGCCACGGACGGGACGACGCCGATCACCGTCTCGGCCGACGAGGTCGCCGATGCGCTGGCGGCGATCGCGCCGGGGCTGGCCGCGCAGGGACTGGCGCTGCTGCTGACCTTCTACCTCTGGGCCGCGGCCCGGATCGTCCAGATCTCGGGGCGCCTGCCGCGGCCGTGGCCCGACCTGCCCGCCACGGCGATGCCGCGCCGTGTCCTGATCCTCCTCGGGGCGGGGGCCGTCCTGGCGCTGATGCCGGGCTACTTCGGTGTCCTCGGGATCGCGCTGGCGGGGGCCCTGAGTGCCGCCTTCGCCCTGCAGGGGCTCGCCGCCTTCCACGACCGCAGCCGCGGCCGCAAGGGCCGGGGGGCGCTCCTGATCGGCCTCTACATGATCCTGTTCGTGACCCAGGGCGTCGCCTTCGTGGCGCTGACCCTGTTCGGCGTCGCCGATTCCGCGCTCAACCTCCGCCGTCCCAAGGAAGGCGCGGGCCCGACCTGAGACACCCCGCTCAAACCCCGCCGCTCCGGCACCGGACGGCGGCCCATCTCCCACCCACCGGACAAGGACAAAAGACCATGGAAGTGATCCTCCTCGAGCGCGTGGCCAAGCTCGGCCAGATGGGCGAGACCGTCAACGTCAAGCCCGGCTACGCCCGCAACTTCCTCCTGGCCCGCGGCAAGGCCCTGCGCGCCACCTCCAACAACAAGAAGCACTTCGAGACCCAGCGCGCCCAGCTCGAGGCCCGCAACCTCGAGCGCAAGTCCGAGGCCCAGGGCGTCGCCGAGACCCTCGAGGGCAAGAGCTTCGTGCTGATCCGCCAGTCCGGCGAGACCGGCGTGCTCTACGGCTCGGTCTCCACCCGCGATCTCGCCGAAGTCGTCACCGCCGAGGGCTTCACCGTCGGGCGCGACCAGTTCGCCCTGAACGCGCCGATCAAGACGCTGGGCCTCCATGTCGTCCCGGTGGTGCTGCACCCCGAGGTCGAAGTGACGGTGACCGTCAACGTCGCCCGTTCGCCGGAAGAGGCCGAGCGTCAGGCGCGTGGCGAATCGACCACCGAGCGCGAGGCCTTCAACCTCGACGACCTCGGCCTCGAGGTCGGCGCGGCGCTCGCCGAGGCCGGCGACGACCGCGAGTAGGTCCCACTCGCCCCGGTGGACAACGGGGACGGTCGGCCTTCGGGCTTGACACGTTCCGCATTTGTTCCAGCATGGACGCCCGCCGGTTCGAAGGAGCCGGCGGGCGTTCCTGCGTTCGATCCTATCCCGATCCCTCATCCTGAGGTGACCGGGCCGGAGACGCGAGGCGCGTGTCGCGCCCATCGGCTAAGGATCGGCTAACCATGCCGGGGCCATGGTCTTCAGGTAGCGACGTTGCGCGGCGGCGACCGCGCGGTTTTGACGAGTTGGAGCGTCGAGTCAGCCCATGGCCCTGCCCAATGCCCTGACGGCCAACCTCCAGGCGGTCACCCAGGAATTCCGCGTCGCGCCCCACAACATCGATGCGGAGCAGGCGCTGCTCGGCGCCATCTTGGTCAACAACGACGCCTACTACCGGATCTCGGACTTCCTCCTGCCAGAGCACTTCATGGAGGACGTGCACCGCAAGATCTTCGAGGTGGCGACTTCCCTGATCAAGGCGGGCAAGCTCGCGACCCCGATCACGCTCAAGACCTATCTCGGCGATGCGGATCTCGGCGGCCAGACGGTGATGCAGTACCTCGCCCGCCTCGCGGCCGAGGCGACGACGGTCATCAACGCGGGCGACTACGGCCGCACCATCTACGATCTCGCCATCCGCCGCCGGCTCATCACCATCGGCGAGGATCTCGTCAACGGCGCCTACGAGGCGCCGGTGGAATCCTCGCCCCGCGACCAGATCGAGGGCACCGAGCGCCGGCTCTACGAACTCGCCGAATCGGGCAAGTACGACGGCGGCTTCCAGAAGTTCTCCGACGCGCTCACCACCGCCGTCGACATGGCGGCCAAGGCCTACCAGCGCGAAGGCAAGCTCTCCGGCATCGCCACCGGCCTCACCGACCTCGACGCCAAGATGGGCGGCCTGCAATCGTCGGATCTCATCATCCTCGCCGGACGCCCGGCGATGGGCAAGACCTCGCTCGTCACCAACATCGCCTTCAACATCGCCAAGGCCTACCAGGGCGAGAAGCAGCCCGACGGCCGCATCGAGACCAAGAACGGCGGCATCGTTGGGTTCTTCTCGCTGGAAATGTCGGCCGAGCAGCTCGCCACCCGCATCATCGCCGAGCAGTCGGGCGTGCCCTCCTACAAGATCCGCCGCGGCGACATCCGCCCGGAGGACTTCTACAAGATCACCGACGCGGCGCGGGACATGCAGTCGATCCCGTTCTACATCGACCAGACCGGCGGCATCTCGATCGCCCAGCTCGCCGCCCGCGCGCGCCGCCTCAAGCGCCAGAAGGGCCTCGACGTGCTCATCGTCGACTACCTGCAACTGCTTTCGGGCTCGGGCAAGCGCAGCGACAACCGCGTGCAGGAGATGACCGAGATCACCACCGGCATGAAGGCGCTCGCCAAGGAGCTCTCGGTGCCGATCATCGCCCTGTCGCAGCTTTCGCGCCAGGTGGAGAACCGCGACGACAAGCGCCCGCAGCTCTCGGACCTGCGCGAATCCGGCTCCATCGAGCAGGACGCCGACGTGGTGATGTTCGTGTTCCGCGAGGAATATTACGTCAACAACAAGAAGCCTCGCGAGGGCACCGAGGAGTTCTTCGCCTGGGAGGCGGAGATGAACCGCGTCCACGGCAAGGCCGAGGTGATCCTGGGCAAGCAGCGCCACGGCCCCACCGGCACGGTGGAACTGCAGTTCGACGCCAACATCACCCGGTTCTCGAACCTGGCGGCCGAGGACCGGACGCCGGCGCGGATGTAGGACGCCGCCGCGCCCGGCCGGCCCTCACCGGCCGAGCAATCGTTTGAGGAACGAGCCCTCGACCGGAACCGTCGGCGTCCCGGCCGCGGCGGGGATCGGGCCTCGGCGAAGCTCCCATCCCCAGGACCAGACATGCTGGCCAGGCTCGCCGACGATGCCGAGGCCCGCGCACGGGCGCTCTCCGTCCACGGGCGCGACACGGCCGGCGGCCCAGACCCGCTGCCAGCAGTCCCGCAGGCCGAGGTCCGCATCGCACCAGCCCAGGCGCTCGGTTCCCATCACGGCGAGGATGCGTGCGGCCGAAAAGTCCGCCGGGATCCAGACCCAGGCGGAGAAGACGTAGACCGTGCGGGGATCGAAGGCGCGGATGTCGAGGAGCGTCGTGTAGGAGTTCAACACCTCACCGGGCAGTCCGGTGTCGTGGCGCCGGGCCGGGCGGGCCAGCCTCGTCGGGCGGGCGAGGGGCCCTGCGGGCGCGGGACGCAAGCCATGGTGAGCCGCATAGGCGGCGTCGCAGAGCCCGATCCACGATTCGAGGTCGGTTTCGTAGTTGCGCTCCGGTTGCGAGATCCGTCTGACCGTGCCCTCCAGCAGCCGCCCCGACGTACGGCGGAGGCCCGGCTCGCCCTCGGTGACGCGCAGCACCGTCGAGGGTCCGTGCTGCCAGATCGCTTGCGCCAGGGCCATGAAGGCGGCATCGTCCTCGCCCTGCTGCGGCTTGCGGACGAGGATCTTCTCGCCGGTGGCGAGGTCGCTCAGGAGCGCCCGCTTGAGGTGGGCCACCTTGCCGTACTGCCGCTCGAGGAAGGCGCTCTTGTCGACCGCGTCGGCATGCGTCTGGGTGTTGTACCAGAAATTGTAGCATCCGCTCCTGCAGTAATAGGTTCCGCTCTCGGTCTCTTCGAGGCTCAGGTCGCCCGGCGCGCCATACTTGTCCAGGTTGTCGGCGATCGCGTGCGTGAGCGGTTCCACATCCGCATAGGCGAACCGGAACAGCCCGGAGGGCTCGGCACCGCAATAGCGCTGCACGAACCCGAACTCGCAGTTTCCGCCGAGGCTGCGGAAGGCCGCGATCCGGTCGGAGACGCCGAGACCGCCCAGAAGCCCGGTAGTCGGCCCCTGGCGCGAGGGACGCAGTCGACGCTTGCCGCCGAGCTTCACGATCATGGTCTCTCCTCGCCCGCCCCGTTTCGGACCGCTCGGGGGCGGGATAGACCACCCGGGCCATGCCGGTCACCCGGCCGCATGCCGGCGGTTTTAGCGAGCGGTGTGGCCGCATCGGGCCGCGATCGTGCATAGGTAGGGCGAGGACGCGGGCCGGTTCCCGGCCTCGCCCGCGCCGGCAACCGCCGGTGGCTGTGTCGTTGGATGGAGGATGTCATCGGATCGGTTGATGCGGCCTCGATCGGCCATGGTGCCCGCCTCACGATCGACCTTTCCGCCATCGTCGAGAACTGGCGCCGGCTCGGTGCGCAAGCGCCCCACATCCCCTGCGCCGCTGTGGTGAAGGCCGACGCCTACGGCTGCGGCCTCGCCGCCGTCGCCCCGGCCCTGTGGCGGGCCGGTTGCCGCACGGTGTTCGTGGCCCATTTGAGCGAGGGCATCGCCGCCCGCGCGCTCCTGCCGGAGGCCGCGATCTACATCCTCAACGGGCTCCTGCCCGGGACCGGCGAGGCCCTCCTCGCCAACGCCCTGCGGCCGGTGCTCGGATCGCGGGAGGAACTCGCCGAATGGGCCGGTCGCGGGCCGGCGGCGCTGCATGTGGACACTGGCATGAGCCGGCTCGGCCTGTCGGTGCCAGAGGCCCTGGCGCTCGCCGGCGATTCCCTCGTGACGGGGGCGGGACTCGACCTCCTGATGAGCCATCTCGTCAGCGCGGAACAGCCCGGCGAGGCGATCAACGCCCGCCAGGTCGCGGATTTCGCGCGGGTGCGGGCGGCCTATCCCGGCCTCCCGGCCTCGCTCGCTAATTCCTCCGGCTGCTTTCTCGGGGACGGCGTTCCCAACGATCTCCTGCGGCCGGGCTACGCCCTGTTCGGCGGCAACCCCATGCCGGGTTCGCCCAACCCCATGCGCCCCGTGGTGCGCCTGGAGGCGGCCATCGCCCAGGTCCGCACCGTCGAGGCGGGGGAGAGTGCGGGCTACAACGCCCGCTGGACCGCGCCGTCCCGGCGCCGGCTCGCCACCCTCTCGATCGGCTATGCCGACGGCTATCCCCGCGCGGCGAGCGGGCGCGGCCATGCCCTCGTGGGCGGTGTCGCCTGTCCCATCGCCGGGCTGATCTCGATGGACCTCATCATCCTCGACGTCACCGATGCGCCGGCCGCCCGCCGCGGCGAGCCGGCGGTGCTGATCGGCGACGGCCTCGACGTCGACACCGTCGGGCAGGCGGCGGGCACCATCGGCTACGAAATCCTGACGGGCCTGGGTTCACGCTATGTTCGCCATTATGTAGTGTGACGGGGCGGAGCGCCGCGCCCGACCCGGAAGCAGAATGGCCAAGATCCACCAGACCTTCGTCTGCCAGTCCTGCGGGGCGGTCTACAACCGCTGGCGCGGGCGCTGCGAGGCCTGCAACGGCTGGAACTGCATCGCCGAGGAGACGGGGGCGAGCGGCCCGCAGGCCGGCCCGGTGGCGACGCGTCCGGGCCGGGCACGCGGCCGGGTGTTTCCCCTCGAAGGGCTGACCGGCGAGGCCAAGCAGGCGCCGCGCATCCCCTCCGGCATCGCCGAGCTCGACCGGGTCACCGGCGGCGGCTTCGTGCGCGGCTCGGTGATCCTGCTCGGCGGCGATCCCGGTATCGGCAAGTCGACGCTCCTGATGCAGGCCACCGCCGCCATGGCCGGCACCGGCGAACGCGTCGTCTACATCTCCGGCGAGGAGGCGGTGGCGCAGGTGCGCCTGCGGGCGGAGCGCCTGGGCCTCGCCGGCCGGCCGGTGGAGCTGGCCGCCGAGACCAACGTCGAGGACATCGTCGAGACGCTGTCGCAGGGGCGCCCGCCGGCGCTCGCCATCATCGATTCGATCCAGACCATGTGGACCGAGACGGTGGAATCGGCGCCCGGCACGGTCACGCAGGTGCGCGGCTCGGCCCAGAGCCTGATCCGCTTCGCCAAGACCACGGGCACCGCGGTGATCCTGGTGGGCCACGTCACCAAGGACGGCCAGATCGCCGGCCCGCGCGTGGTCGAGCACATGGTCGATTGCGTCGCCTCCTTCGAGGGCGACCAGGGCCATCATTTCCGCATCCTGCGCGCCGTGAAGAATCGCTTCGGCCCCACCGACGAGATCGGGGTGTTCGAGATGACCGACATGGGGCTGGCCGAGGTGCCCAACCCCTCCGCCCTGTTCCTGGCCGGGCGCGACCATGCCGCGCCGGGCACGGCGGTCTTCGCCGGAATGGAGGGGACGCGGCCGCTGCTCGTGGAGATCCAGGCGCTCGTCGCCCCGTCCTCCCTCGGCACGCCGCGCCGCGCCGTGGTGGGGTGGGACCCCAACCGCCTGTCGATGGTGCTGGCGGTGCTCGAGGCCCATGGCGGCATCCGGCTCGGCACCCACGACGTCTACCTCAACGTCGCCGGCGGCCTGCGCATCACCGAGCCGGCGGCCGACCTCGCGGTCGCCGCGGCACTGGTCTCGTCGCTGTCGGGCGCGGCGCTGCCGCCGGAGACCGTCTATTTCGGCGAGATCGGATTGTCCGGGGCGATCCGCCCCGTGGCGCAGGCGCCGGCCCGGATCAAGGAGGCGGTGAAGCTCGGGTTCGCCAAGGCCGTGACACCGCAGAACCGGGGGGAGGGCGGCGACGGCGCCCTCCAGACCGAGGCCCTGCGCCACATCGCCGACCTCGTCGCCGGCATCGCCAGCGGCGCGCCCCGGCGCGGCAAGGGCGGGCGTGGGCGGGACGACTACGACGACGACTGACCCTCAGCGATCGCTCGACCACGACCCTCCCGCGCGCGTTTCGCGGCGGAGGGTGACGGGCCTGATCCGGCACGGTATACGGTCATCGCGGCACGGGGCAGCCGCAACGCCATCGATCGTCGCCGCTCTGCCCCCTTGTGACCAGCGTCGTCGATGCCGTTTTCCATTCTGGACCTCGCCGTTCTGGGGATCGTCGCGATCTCCGCCCTTCTCGCGGCCGTGCGAGGAGCCACCCGTGAGGTCCTGGCGATCATCGCCTGGGTCGCCGCGGCGGCCGTGGCCTGGAAGTTCTACCCCCTCGTCCTGCCGATGGTCGGCCAGCACGTCACCAACGCCACGGTGGCGCTCGTCGCCTCCATCGCCGCGATCTTCCTCGGCACCCTGATCGTCGTCTCGATCATCACCGTGAAGATCTCGGACATGATCCTCGATTCGCGGATCGGCGCGGTGGACCGCTCGCTGGGCCTGATCTTCGGCGCCGGTCGCGGCTTCCTGATCTGCGTGATCGGCTGGGTGTTCCTGGCCTGGCTGGTGCAGGGCAAGATGCCGGACTGGGCCGCCACCGCCAAGAGCCGCCCCCTCCTCGAGAGGTCCGGCGATGCCCTGGTGGCGCAGCTGCCGGAGAACCCGGAGGGGATCCTCAAGCAGTTCAAGAAGCCCAAGGCCGACGGGGCGGCCGAGCCGACCGATTCGCCGGCGGAGGGCGAGGCGCCGGTCCAACGGCGCAGCGATGCCGAGAAGCCGGGCCAAGCCGCGCCCGCGGCGCGACGCTGACCTGCAAGAATCCGGGCTTGGTTGCGCCGCACCGATCGACGACATAACGGTTTCGTGACGCAAGGTCTTGAGGCTGCGCCCGGCCGCCTTTCCCGGTGACCCGCGCGGCCGACGGGGAAACGGCAACAGCATGTCCGATCGATCAGCCACTTCCCGTTCCTCCCACCGGACGGTGGACGGGATGGACCGCGACGGCGACACGCTGCGCGAGGAATGCGGCGTCTTCGGCATCTTCGGGCACCCGGACGCCTCGGCCATCGTGGCGCTGGGGCTGCATGCCCTGCAGCACCGCGGCCAGGAGGCGGCGGGCATCGTCTCCTTCGACGGGGCGGTCTTCCATTCCGAGCGTCGCCCCGGCCTCGTCGGCGACTCGTTCTCAGACCGCTCGACCATCGAGCACCTGGAGGGCTCGGCCGCCATCGGCCACGTCCGCTATTCGACGACAGGGGGCACGATCCTCAGAAACGTGCAGCCGCTCTTCGCCGAACTCGCCAGCGGCGGCCTGGCTGTGGCGCACAACGGCAACCTCACCAACGCCCTCACCATCCGCCGCGACCTGGTCCGCGAGGGCGCCATCACCCAGTCGACCTCCGACACCGAGGTGATCCTGCATCTGGCCGCGCGCTCGCGCGCCCCGCGCATCGTCGAGCGCTTCACCGAGGCTCTGCGTCGGATCGAAGGCGCCTATGCCATCGTGGCGCTGACCAACAAGAAGCTCATCGGTGCCCGCGACCCCCTCGGCATCCGTCCGCTGGTGCTCGGCGAACTCGACGGCCGCTATATCCTTGCCTCCGAGACCTGCGCGCTGGACATCATCGGCGCCAAGTTCATCCGCGACATCGAGAACGGCGAGATCGTGGTGATCTCCGAAGAGGGGATCGAGTCGATCCGGTTCGCGCCGCCCCAGCCGATGCGCCCGTGCATCTTCGAGTACATCTATTTCGCGCGGCCCGATTCCGTCGTGAACGGCAAAAGCGTCTACGCGGTGCGCAAGAACATCGGCGTCGAACTCGCCCGCGAGTCGCCGGCGGATGCCGACATCGTCATCCCGGTGCCGGATTCCGGCGTGCCGGCGGCGCTGGGCTTCGCGCAGGAGACCGGCCTGCCCTACGAGATGGGCATCATCCGCAACCATTACGTCGGACGGACCTTCATCCAGCCGACCCAGTCGGTGCGAGAGCTCGGCGTGCGCATGAAGCACTCGGCCAACCGGGCCGCCGTCGAGGGCAAGAGCATCGTGCTCGTCGACGACAGCCTCGTGCGCGGGACCACCTCGGTGAAGATCGTGCGCATGATGCGCGAGGCCGGCGCCCGCGAGGTGCATTTCCGCATCGCCTCGCCACCGATCACCTACCCCGACTTCTACGGCATCGACACGCCCGAGCGCGAGAAGCTGCTCGCCGCCACCCACGACCTCGAGGGCATGCGCCGCTACATCGGTGCCGATTCGCTGGCCTTCCTGTCCATCGCCGGACTCTACCGGGCGATGGGGGAGGAGGCGCGCGACTCCGCCTGTCCGCAGTACACCGACCATTGCTTCACCGGCGACTATCCCACCGCCCTGACCGATCTGGCGGTGGCCGGGCCGCGGCGCCTGGCCATGCTCGCCGAAGCCGATTGAGATCCCCATGACCGCGTCCTCCGACAAGCCGCTCTCCGGCCGCGTCGCCGTCGTCACCGGTGCTTCCCGCGGCATCGGCCGTGCGGCGGCCCTGGCCCTGGCGCAGGCCGGCGCGCATGTCGTCGCCGTGGCGCGCACGCAGGGCGGCCTCGAGGAGCTCGACGACGCCGTGACGGCGGCGGGATCGAGCGCCACCCTGGTGCCGCTCGACCTCACCGATTACGACGGCATCGACCGCCTGGGCGCGGCGATCTACGAGCGCTGGCGGCGCCTCGACATCCTGGTCGGCAACGCCGGCATCCTCGGCAACCTGACGCCGCTCGGCCATGTGACACCCAAGGCCTGGGACCAGGTGATGGCCATCAACGTGACGGCCAACTGGCGCCTGATCCGCTCGCTCGATCCCCTGTTGCGGGCCTCCGATGCCGGGCGGGCGGTGTTCGTCACCTCCGGCGCGGCCCACAAGTGCCGCGCCTATTGGGGGGCTTATGCCGTGTCGAAGGCTGCCCTCGACGCCCTGGTGCGGACCTACGCCGCCGAGACCGAGACGACGCCGGTGCGGGCCATGCTCCTCAATCCCGGCCCCCTGCGCACGGCCATGCGCAAGGCCGCGATGCCCGGCGAGGATGCCGCCACCCTCAAGACGCCCGACGACCTCGCCCCGGCCTTCGTGCGGCTGGCGCGGCCCGATTGGTCGGACTCCGGTAAGATCTACGACTTTCCCACCGACCGTGTCGTGGTGTTCCAGCCGCCGGCCTGACCGGTGGTGTTCCACGACGACAGGCTAGCCAGGTCCCCACGATGATCGACGTCCGCTGCATCTGTGCCATCGGGTTGCGGGGCCAGCTCGGCCTGAACGGGCAGTTGCCCTGGGAGGGCAACACCGACCCGCTGTTCGTCGAGGACGTGACGCGGTTCTTCGCCCTCACCATGGGCCATGTGCTGATCGCCGGCCCCAAGACCATCGCGTCGGTGCCGACCTTCGCCTTTCAGGATCGCACCATCGACGTGATCCGCAGCCACGAAGACCCCGAGGCGGTGCTGGCCCGCTATCCCGGCCGGCGCATCTTCGTGGGCGGCGGCATCGCGGTCTGGAACGTCTACGCGCGCTACATCCAGCACTGGGACGTCACGCGCCTGCCGTACGACGGCGAGGCCGACCGCTGGTTCGACCCGGCCTGGCTGGTGGGCGGGGCGTTGCGGGAGGGCTGATGCGGTCTGCCGCTTGATGAAAGCGGTGACCGTATCGGCAAGCCCATGCGGCGCCTGAGCGAAGCGGAAATCCGCATTGCGAAGCAATCGAACGGATTTTGCATGAGCCAGTCCGACTGAATTGGGTTTCGCTGCCGCGCGGCACGATGGCCATCGTCCCGAGTTGACGCTCAGGCCATACGCGAAGGTTCCCCATGACCGCACACAGCTACCGCTTTGGCATCGAGGAGGAGTACTTCCTGGCCGATGCCGAGACCCGCGGCACCCCGCGCCGGTCGGTGACGGCCTTCCATGAGGAGGCCGGCGACAGGCTGCCCGAGATCGGGCAGGAATTGCTTCAGAGCCAGATCGAGGTCTGCACGCCGCCGTCCACGGATTTCGGAGAGGCACGCGAGATCCTGGCCGGCCGGCGCTGCGCACTCGCCGCCCTCGCTGGCAGGCACGACCTTTTGATCTTTGCCGCCGGCACGCACCCGGTCGCCGAATGGGCGCGGCAGGTGCCCACGAAGGGCGACCGCTACCGCGGCATCTTGCGCGATGTCGGGCTCGCCGGGCGGCGCAGCCTGATCTGCGGCATGCATGTCCATGTCGAGGTGCCCGACCCGAAGGCGCGCATCGACCTCATGAACCGGCTGCTGCCGTTCCAGCCCCTGTTGCTGGCGCTGTCGGCCTCCTCGCCGTTCTGGCAAGGGGCCCCGACGGGGCTGACCGCCTATCGCCTGAGCGCCTTCGGCGAGTTGCCCCGCACCGGGCTGCCGCCGCTGATCGGGTCCCCGCAGGATTACGAACGCTATCTGCGCATCATGACCGCGGCCGGGTCGATCGCGGACGCAAGCTTCCTATGGTGGTCCCTGCGCCCCTCGATCAAGTTCCCGACCCTGGAACTGCGCATCGCCGATTCCTGCACGCGGCTGGAGGACGCGCTGGCCATCGCCGCCCTGTTCCGTTGCCTCGTGCGCCTCGTGATCCGCCGGCCCGACCTCAACGACTCCCTCGACGGGGTCTCGCGGGCGCTGGCGGAGGAGAACCTGTGGCGGGCCCAGCGCAGCGGCACCGACGCCGAATTGATTGACGAGGCGAGCGAGGACGCCCTACCCTTCGCCGAGGCCCTGGACCGCGTCCTCGCCCTCGTCGATGCGGACGCCGACGCCTTGGGCTGTGGCCCGGAGATCGAAAGGACCCGCGCGATCCTGACCGAGGGCACCAGCGCCGAGAACCAGATCGGCGTGTTCGAGGCGGCCCGAAAGGGCGGCCGCAGCGACCGGCAGGCCCTCGACGCCGTAGTGGACTGGCTGGCGAAGACGACGGCCGGTGCGACCGCCGCCTGAGCCGCCCGTCTAGCCCTTGTTCTCCTTGTCGAACGGGTTCTTCGACGTCCGTAGCGACAGGCGGATCGGGGTGCCGGGCAGGTCGAACGCCTCGCGCAGGTTGTTGACGAGGTAGCGGGTGTAGGATTTCGGCAGGCCGTCGAGCTGGTTGCCGAACAGGGCAAAATGCGGCGGGCGCGCCTTCACCTGGGTGGCGTAGCGGATCTTGATGCGCCGGCTCGCCACGGCCGGGGGCGGGTTGCGCTGGGTCGCCTCGTTGAGCCAGTCGTTGATCCGCGAGGTCGAGATGCGCCGGCTCCACACATCGGCGGCGTCCACCACCGCCTGCATCAGCTTGTCGATGCCCTGGCCGGCGAGGCCCGACAGCGGGATGACGGAGACGCCGCGCACCTGCGGCAGCAGCCGGGTGCAATCCTCGCGCAGGGTCTTCAACAGGCCGTTCTGGTCTGCCACCAGATCCCACTTGTTGAGGCCGATGACGAGGGAGCGGCCCTCGCTCTCGACGAGGTCGACGATGGTGAGGTCCTGCTTCTCGAACGGGATGGTGGCGTCCAGGAGCACCACCACCACCTCGGCGAACCGCACCGCACGCAGGCCGTCGGAGACCGCGAGCTTCTCGAGCTTGTCGTCGATGCGGGCGCGCCGGCGCATCCCGGCGGTGTCGTGGAGCTTGATCCGGCGGCCGCGCCAGTCCCAGTCCAGCGAGATCGAATCGCGGGTGATGCCGGCCTCGGGCCCCACCAGAAGCCGGTCTTCACCGAGCATGGTGTTGATGAGGGTCGACTTGCCGGCGTTGGGCCGGCCGACGATGGCGACCTTGAGCGACTTCTCCGATCCCTCCTCGTCATAGTCCTCGTCCTGTTCGGGGAGGGCGGCGATGAGGGCGTCGTGCAATTCGCCGATGCCTTCGCCGTGTTCGGCCGAGAACGGGATCGGGTCGCCGAGCCCCAGCGAGAACGCCTCGTAGGCGCCCCCGAGCCCGGCGCCGCCCTCCGCCTTGTTGGCGATGAGGATGACCGGGCAGCCGGCCCGGCGCACGAGTTCGGCGAAGGGCTGGTCGGCGGGCAGCACGCCCGCGCGGGAATCGATCACGAAGAGGACGACGTCCGCCTCCATGATCGCCGCCTCGGTCTGGGCGCGCATGCGCCCGAGCAGCGTGCCCGCATCCGCATCCTCGAGCCCGGCCGTGTCGATGACCCGGAACACGAGGCCGCCGAAGTTCACGTCGCCCTCGCGCCGGTCGCGGGTGACGCCGGGCCGGTCATCGACGAGGGCGAGCTTCTTGCCGACGAGCCGGTTGAACAGCGTCGACTTGCCGACGTTCGGCCGTCCGATGATCGCGACGGTCGGCATATCCATGGGGTGGGCCAGTTCAGGTTGGGGCGGTCGGTCGGGGAACGCGAAAACGGCCGGTGCGGGACCGACCGGTTCTCGACCGCCGACGGAGCAGGTAAACCGATTTTGCCAATCGGCTCAAGGGAAAGGCGGAGTGCCCTAGCGCGTCGCGGGGAGAGGGGCCGCCGGCGCCGGGACCGCCTCGGTCACCGTCACCGGACCGCCGGCCACCAGGGCGGAATAGACTTCGATGCGCTGGCGCAGGTTCTGCGGCGTCTGCGGATCGGCGCTGATCTGGTCGAACCAGCGGCCGGCCCCGTCGTAATCGCCGCGCTTGAGCGCGGACAGGCCCAGCATCTCGCGGGCGGTGTGCCGGAACGCGCCAGTGGGGGCGGCCAATCCCTGCAGGCTGGCGAGCGCCGGATCGGGGTTGGGCAGGTCGAGGCGGATCAGGGCCGCCCGCAGGCGTGCGAGGTCGCGCAGCCCGTTGCTCAGCTTGGCGTCGGCGCCCAGCGCCTCGTATTCGGCGGCACCCGCGGCCTGGTCGCGCTTGGCGGTCTCGGTGGCGGAGCGGAAGCGTGCGAGCAGGGCATAGCCGGCCGGCGCCTGGGATTCGATCGCGGCGAAGGCCTTGTCGGCCTCCTCGGCCTTGCCGTCGCGCACCAGCCGGTTGGCGGTCTCGAACGATTCCGATGCCGTCTCGGCCCGGCTGCGCTGCTCGGACTGCCAGTAGCGCCAGCCGCCGACGCCGGCCACCACCAGCACCGCCAGGGCGATGATCAGCGCACTGTAGCGGCGCCAGATCTCGGCGACCTGATCGCGGCGATAGTCCTCGTTGACCTCGCGGATGAACTCGTTGTTCTCAGCCATGTCGTCTCATAACAGGTCAGCTCCTGCCGCGGCATCCGCGGCGGGCGACCTCACGATGGTCGGGGCCTGCGCCTAGCACACCATGGGCGGCTTGGCGACAGACGCGGCGCCGGCCGCGCTCAGGCCATCCCCGGCCAGGCCGCGACGCCGATGAGCAGCGGATGCAGGTACTTCGCGAAGACGAACCAGGTCACGAGGCCCACCGCCACGGCGATGGCATCGTTGCGCCAGCCGGCCGGTGCCGCCACCGCGCCGCCGTGCTGGGCCACCGCCTCGGCGGGGTTGCGGGCCCGGCGCTTGGCGCTGATGCGGGCGATCACCGCCCAGGCGAGGAAGGCCCCGAACAGGAGCATGCCGCCGAGGTCGCCGTTGGCGAGGAGATGGGCGGTCGCCCAGATCTTCACGGCCAGCAGCATCGGGTGCTTGGCCTTGGCGCGGATGTGGCCGGGCAGGTAGGCCGAAGCGAGGGCGATGAAGGCCAGGAGGTTGAGGACCAGCGCGAGGTGGCGGGTGAACACCGGCGGGTTCCAGACCTGGATCATGCCCTCCTGCCTGTACACGCCGAAACCGTAGCCGACGAGCACCAGGCCCAGCAGCGACAGCACCATGTACCCGAGCTTGTAGCGGGTCTCCCCGACCTCGCCGATGACCTTGGCGCGCTTGGAGCGCAGCATGGTGAAGGCGTGGGTGCCCAGGAACAGCACGAGGCCGAGGATCAGGAAGGTCATGGAGGTCTCGGGGCGGTGGTCGGCCAATCGGAAGGTTAAGGGTTCAGACCGCAAACTCAGGCGCAAGTCCAGGCTGGAACCGCTCCAGGTCAAGAATGACGCGCCCGCTTCCCCGATCGTCCGCGCGCGCTCGTCGTTCCCCCAGGATCGTCGCGGCCCTCGTCGTGGCCCTGGCAAACCTCGTCTGGCCCGATGCCGGATGGGCAAGGGGCGACCCGCCGCTGTCGGCCCTCACCCTGATCGGCGCACCCAAACCCCTGTTCCGCGCGACGCGCGACGCCTGCGACGGGGTCGACGTGCCCGACGCCTCGGCCCGCGCCTTTCGCGATGCCGCCGGCACGGTCGTGCTATTCGGCATGCACTATCGCAACCGCGCCCTGCGCGGACCCGACTTCGACCGGCTGAAACTCGATTGCGCCGTCGTCCTCGATTCGGCGGGTGACGCCGATCCGGCCCGCTACGACGACCGCTCCTGGGTCACCGCCACCTGGACCGAGGACGGAACGGCGGTGGCGGCGCTGCTCCACCACGAATATCAGGCGAACACCCACGCCGGGCGCTGCCGGCTGCCGGCCTATCTCGCGTGCTGGTACAACAGCATCGTGGCGGCCTCCTCCACGGACGGCGGTCGCACCATCCGGCGCGCCGTGCCGCCGGTGGTGGTGGCCGCAGCGCCCTTCGCGCAGGAGGTCGACCAGGGCCGGCATCGCGGGTTCTTCAACCCTTCGAACATCGTCGCGGACGGGCGCTGGCGCTACGTCTTCGCCTCGACCACCGGCTGGTCTCAGCCCGGCCGGAAGCAGGAGGCCGGCGTCTGCTTGTTCCGCAGCGACGACCCCTCCGATCCGGCCCGCTGGCGCGCCTGGACCGGAACCGGGTTCGAGGCCCGCTTCCCCGGCCCCTACGGCAAGGCCCGGCCGGGACCGGATGCCTGCAAGCCTGTCGCACCCTTTCCGACCCCGGTCGGCGCGGTGGTGCGGCACCGGGCGACGGGGGCCTGGATCGCCGTCTTCATGGCCAAGGCGAGTGCGGCGTTCCCGCGATCCGGCTTCTACTGGACGAGCTCGCGCGATCTCCTGGCCTGGGATCAGCCGCGGCTGCTGATGGCGGGTGCCACCCTCTACGACGATGCCTGCACCGCGTCGGGACGCCTCATCGCCTATCCATCGCTCCTCGACCCGGCCGCCGAGGGCCGCAACTTCGACGACGCCGGAGACGCCGCGCTCCTCACCTATGTGACTCTGAGGACCGAGGGCTGCACCGTCACCTCCGATCGCGATCTCCTCAGCCAGCGCCTGTCGATCAAGGTCTGGCCGTAGGGTCGCCGGCCGAATCGAGAGTGCTCGCGCGCCGCCAGCGGACGATCCGTCCCGACGGCCTTCGATGGGCCGAGCCCGTTCCGGCGAAGGTGACGCAGAGTCCAAGTCGGCTATGGTTGAAACCATCGCGCAAGCGCTAGCGTAGCCGTCGTGTCGATGACGGTGCTCGCACCCATCGCTCCGGACAACGGGAGAACGCCACCATGAACCTCAACCGTCGCACCACCCTGGCCGCCATCGGCGGAGGCCTCATCGCCCTTCGCGCGCAGGCGAGCGTCGCGCAAGGAGCGCCGGCCCCGGCTCCGTCGGGTCCCTTCACCCTCGCACCGCTGCCCTATCCGGCCGACCGCAACGCCCCGACCATCGACGCCGAGACGATGCAGCTGCACCACGGCAAGCATCACGCCGCGTTCGTGACGAACCTGAACACGGCGCTGGCCGACAAGCCGGACCTCGCCAAGAAGCCGTTGCCGGAGATGCTCGCCAACCTGTCGTCGCTGCCCGAGGCGGTGCGCGGGACCATCCGCAACAGCGGCGGCGGACACGCCAACCACACGATGTTCTGGACGATCATGGGCGGCAAGGGTGGCGAACCCACCGGCGACCTCAAGGCGGCCATCGACAAGGATCTGGGTGGCTTTGCCAAGCTGCAGACCGATTTCAACACCGCCGGCACCAAGCTGTTCGGCTCCGGCTGGGTGTTCGTGGTGCTCGGCAAGGACGGCAAGCTCGCCCTCACCAGCCGCCCCAACCAGGATTCGCCGCTGATGGACGGCACCCCGGTGGTGTTCGGCAACGACGTCTGGGAGCACGCCTACTACCTGACCTACCGGAACCGCCGCGCCGACTACCTCAAGGCGTGGTGGAACGTGGTCGACTGGTCGAAGGTGAGCGACCGCTACGCGGCCGCCAAGGCCGGCACGCTGGCGATCTGAGGCTCGCCGTTCGTCCCCTGGCCGGAGGCTCGTCTCCGGCCAGGGGCGCCCGAGCCGTCAGGCCCTCGGGCCGGCGGACGACAGCACGCCGAGGCCAGCTCCCAGGCAGGCGCGTGCGCGGCGTAGACTCCGGAAGGCGGCGCCCGAGTCCCTGGCGAGCCTCATCAGGTCGCCGGGGCTCGCCCGGCGACGGACGAGGGCGCGTAGCACGGCGAGGATGTCGGGATCGCCGTTTGGCTTGAGGGCGCTCGCCACGAAGGCCGGCAGGGCCCGGTCGGCCGGGTCGCAGACCACGCGCAGCGCCGCGAAGGGAAGGCCGTGCGCCCGCGCGAAGCCGGCCGCCACATGCGATTCCATGTCGACCGCCGCCGCGCCGGTCCGGCCGCGCAACGCCGATTTATCTGCGACGGCGAGGACCGCGGCGTCGACCCCGGCGAGGTCGGCCGCGGTGATCCTCAGTCCGCTGCGCTCCAGACGGTCTCTCAGGCAAGCGACGATGCCGGGATCGGCGTCCCACCGTTCGCCGTCCGACCGGACGCCGGTCGCCACCACGACATCGCCGGGGAGGAGCGCCGGGTCGAGACCGCCGGCGATGCCGAAGCTGATCACGGCGCGGACGGCGCCGGGGGCCTGGCGGGCGAGTGCCGCGCGCAGGCGGTGCGGATCGCCGCCGGCACCCACCACGACGACCCCCGGACCGGCCGCGAGGCGCGCCTCCTTGGAGAGGCCGACCACGGCGAGGACGGACCGTTCGGTCCCTGCCGACATGGCGATGCGCTCCGCCGGACCGGCCTACATCCCGAAGGCCACCTGGCGGGTGTTGCTCTGCTTGAGGTTGCGGAACCGCGCCATCGCCCAGAGCGGGAAGAACTTCGGGTAGCCGTGGTAGCGCAGGTAGAACACCCGCGGGAACCCGGTGGCGGTGTAGCGCTCCTCGGCCCAGAAGCCGTCGGCCCCCTGCGTCCGGGTCAGGTAATTGATGCCGCGGGTCACCGCCGGGTCGTCGGCTTCGCCCACCGCCATCAGGGCGAGCAGCGCCCAGGCGGTCTGCGAGGCGGTGGAATAGCCGGGCTCGAACGCCGGATCGATCTTGTAGGACGAGGCGTCCTCGCCCCAGCCGCCGTCCGGGTTCTGGATGCGGATGAGCCAGGCCACGGCGCGGCGAATTTCCGGCGAGGCCGGATCGACGCCCGCCGCGTTGAGGGCGCACAGCACCGACCAGGTGCCGTAGATGAAGTTCATGCCCCAGCGGCCGTACCAGCTTCCGTCGTCCTCCTGGTCGGCCAGGAGGTAGGTGACGCCGCGGTCGAGCGCCTTGGAGCTGGAGCGCGTCTCGCCGAGCTGGGACAGCATCGAGACCACCCGCGCCGTGACGTCGGCGGTGGGCGGATCGAGGAGCGCGCCGTGGTCCGAGAACGGGATGTGGTTGAGGTAGTGGTGGTTGTTGTCGGCGTCGAAGGCCGCCCAGCCGCCGTCGCTCGACTGCAGGCCCTCGACCCATTCGCGCGCGCGGGCGATGGCGTTGGTGTAGTCGGGCATGTCGGCGACGAGGCCGTGCTGGCGCATCGCCCGGTCCATCGCCATCACCACCACGGCGGTGTCGTCGAGGTCGGGGAAGTGCGGGTTGGCGTATTGGAATGCCCAGCCGCCCGGCCGCACGTTCGGCCGGCCCGCCGCCCAGTCGCCCTTGATGTCGAGGACCTGCAGGGGCCGCAGCCAGTCGAGGCCGCGCCGAGCCTGATGCTCGGCCTGAGGGCCGCCGGCCTCGAGGAGCGCGTGGCTCGCCAGCGCCGTGTCCCACACCGGCGACAGGCAGGGCTGGACGTAGGCCTCGTAACCCTTGTCGACCACCAGCTTCTCGATCGCCTCGCAGGCGATGCGCATCTGCGGATGGTCGGCCGGGTAGCCCAGCACCTCGTACATCAGCACGGAGTTGACCATGGCCGGGTAGATCGCCCCGAGGCCGTCCTCGCCGTTGAGGCGCTCGCTCACCCAGGCCACCGCCTTGTCGATGGCGCGCTGGCGGCGCTTCTTGGGAAACCAGTTCTCCGTCAGCTGGAGGATCCGGTCGATGCCGCCGAAGATCGGCGTCCACGGCCAGGTCGCATGCGGGCTGCCGGGCCAGTTGCGCACGTGCTCGGGCGGCGTCACGAACAGCTCGGGGATGCCGATGCCGAGGGGGTTGCGGGCGCGGGGCTTCTTGGCCTGGAGGACGAACAGGGGCACCATCACGCAGCGCGCCCAGTACGACACCTTGTCGAGGTGGAACGGGAACCAGCGCGGCAGGTGCATCACCTCCACCGGCATCACCGGGATGGCACGCCAGGGCACCTCGCCGTAGAGGGCGAGGAAGAAGCGGGTGAACACGTTGGAATTGGCCGCCCCGCCGCGCGAGAGGATGGCCTCGCGGGCCTTGCGCATGTGGGGCGCCTCGATCGAGTCGCCGATGAGCTTCAGGGCGAAATACGCCTTCACGCTGCAGCTGATGTCGAACGGCCCCTCATGGACCAGCGACCAGCCGCCGTGCTTGCCCTGCGTCCGGCGCAGGTAGTTCCCGATCTTCGGCCCGAGACCGTTGGGAATCGGCGTGGCGCGAAAGTTGTGGAACAGGATGTATTCGGATGGGATCGTGGCATCGGCTTCGAGCTCGAAGCACAGGTGCCCGTCGGCATGCGACAGGGCCGTCAATCCTTGCGTCGCCCGGACGATGCCGCGCTCCACGTCGGAGAGAGAGATTTCCTGTGTCTTGGGACGCTGCAGCGTCTCGACCTTCTTGAATGCCTCGCGCATCGATCTCCGCCTTGAACCATCCGCGACCACGGTGCGTCGGGACTAGACCGTCCCGTCCGCCGCATCCGTGACCGATCACACGTCTCGGCTGCGCGGCGAGCGGCCCCGATGGGCCGACGCCGCGCAGGTTTCTGCGAGCGCAACGTCCTGGATCTGGCTCCAGGACGATGCGCCCATCTCTCGTCCTGGCATCAGACCCAAAGGCGGCAGCCGCCTTTCGGTCCGATGCCCTAGGCGCGCGCTCCGTCGAGGAGCGCGTGCGCAGCCGTGGTTCCAGAGCGGATCGCCCCCTCGATCGTCGATGGCAGGCCGGTGGCAGTCCAATCGCCCGCCAGGACGAGGTTCTTGTGGTCGGTCACGGCGCTTGCGCGCCGCGCGGCCTCGGCCGGCGTCGCTGCGAAGGTCGCCCGCTTCTCCTTGACGATCTGCCAGCTTGGCCTTTCGGGCGCAAGTCCCGTCAAAGTCGAGAGCTCCGCCCAGATCCGGGCACTCAAGTCTTCCCGTGGTGTATCGAGCAGCCGATCGGCACCGCTGATGGTCACCGATAGACGATCCGGATACGCGAACAGCCACTCCGTCAGTCCGTTCACCACACCCAGAAGAAGAGGCGATCCCGGTGGAGGAACGATCGCGAAATGGGCGTTCACGATGGATCGGTAGGCCTGCGGGCTCGCGACGCCGGGCAGGACGTCGGCGGCCACCCAGGGTGGCAGGGCCAGAACCACGGCATCGTCCGGCCTGAGGGCGAGGGGGCCGTCGCCGAAGTCGAGGCTGTCGATCCGCCCGGCACCGAAACCGAGGCCGCGCAGGCGGCGCCCGAACCGGATCTCGCCCCCCCGTGCGGTGAGATGGGCCACGGCCGGGTCGACGAAGGCGTAGGAGAGGCCGGCCACCGCCACCAGCGGTCGGCAGGCCTCGCCACCCGCCCCCAGGGTCTCGAGCAGGATCTTGGCGGCCAGGCCGTTGTCGCTCTCGGCCGGCTCGGTGTTGAGCGCGGCCAGCAGCACCGGGTGCCACAGGCGCTCATAGAGCGTGCCGGAGCAGGTCATGCTCTGCCCGATGGTGCCGCCGAGGCCCGGCCCCTTGCCGGCCGCCGCCCGGATGATGCCGAGGGGGGCGAGGTAGTCGATCGCCCGGGTGCCCGGCACCCGCCGCGACGGGCTCATCACCCACCACGGCAACCGGCCGCGGTTCGGGCGCAGGCGCCAGCGCTCGCCCGTGGCGAGGTCGGCGAAGTCGAAGGCCGCCTCGGCCGGTCCTTGCAGGGCGTCGGCCGGAGCGCCGATGGTGCGCATGAAGCCGAGCGTCGAGGCGTTGCCCGACAGGAGGAGATGGTTGCCGTTGTCGAGGGTGAGCCCGAGGCTGGGGTCGTAGTACGAGCGGCAGCGTCCGCCCGCCTGCTTGGCGGCCTCGTGCAACACCACGCGGGCGCCGCGTTCCACCAGCGACACCGCCGCGGAGAGCCCGGCGAGGCCCGCTCCGACCACATGGACGGTTCCCGCCATTCAGACGATCCCGTGGCGCAGGGCGACGGACAGCAGGGCGAGCTTGCCGGGCTTGACGCGGGCGCGTGGGGGCGACCACCCCCGCTTCAGGAGCTCGTCGAGATAGAGGCGGTAGGCGGCCGCCATCAGCCGGGGGGCCTTGGTGGCCGCCCTCGGGCTTTTGGCGATGATCGCCCAGGTCTCGCGGTAATGCGCCTCGGCCTGGGCGGCCACCGCCGCGCAGACCTCGCCGATGCGCGGATGCGCCATCGCTGCCTGCGGCGTCGGAGTCGTCAGACCGATGGCGGCCAGCCGCTCGCGCGGCAGGTAGAGGCGGCCGCGCCCGGCGTCTTCGTCGATGTCGCGCAGGATGTTGGTGAGCTGCAGCGCCCGGCCCTCGTGATGGGCCAGCCGGATGCCGAGATCCTCGGGCAGGCCGAAGATGCGCACCGAGAGGCGGCCGACGGCGCTGGCGACGCGGTCGCAATAGAGGTCGAGGGTGTCCTCGTCGGGGGCGACGATATCCTCGAAGGCATCCATCGCCATGCCGTCGATGACCGCCTGGAAATCCTCGCGGCGCAAGGCGTAGCGCGCGATCGGGACCACGAGGTCGCGCACCCGGGCCGCCGGGCGGCCGGCGTAGAGGTCGTCGATGTCGGCGCGCCAGCGGTCGAGTTCGGCCGCACGGACCTCGGCCGCCCCGCCGTCGTCGGCGACGTCGTCCACCGCCCGACAGAAGGCGTAGACCGCATACATCGCCTCGCGCCGATCCTTCGGCAGCAGCCGCAT
This sequence comes from Methylobacterium sp. Leaf466, assembly GCF_001425565.1. NCBI lineage: Bacteria > Pseudomonadati > Pseudomonadota > Alphaproteobacteria > Hyphomicrobiales > Methylobacteriaceae > Methylobacterium > Methylobacterium sp. Leaf466. Next base: position 255,618 of record NZ_LMRC01000033.1, read on the forward strand.
GGCGGTGTAGAACGAGGAGGATTTCGCGGGCAGGGCAGGGGCTTCGGCGGCGTCCGCCGGCAGCGGCGTGGCGGTGGCGCTCATCGGCGTCCCTCCTGGTTGGCGACGCGCAGCGCCTGCGCCCGAAGCACTCGGCCTCGCAACGGACGCCGCGCCAGGGTCGCAATGATGCCGCCGAGCGCGGTGAGGGCGAAGCCGGCCTTGCCGTGATGCACCGACTCGCTGAGCGGGTCGCGCTCCATCAGGCCGCGGCAGAGCACCACCGCCAGGCGATGGATCGCGGCGATCTCGAGGCTCAGGCGCAGGTCCGCGATGAGGTCGGGCAGTACCGCACCCTCGTCGAGGAGCCCCATGGTCCGTTCGGCCAGCTCCCGGATCACGGCGCGCAGGGCAGGAGACGCCCTGTCGGCGGCCAGGGCCTCGACGGTGACGCCGTGGCGAGCGAGCACGTCCCGGGGTAGGTAGACCCGGTCGTTGCGGCGATAGTCCTTCGCGCAATCCTGGAGGTGGTTGACGATCTGAAGGGCCGCGCAGATCGCATCGGACGGTCCCCAGACCACGGCCGGATCCTCGCCGTGGACGTCGAGGACGTAGCGCCCCACCGGCATCGCCGAGAGCCGGCAATAGGCGATGAGGTCCTCCCAGTCGTCGTAGCGGGTCTTGCGGGCATCGAGGCGGAAGGCGTCGAGGAGCTCGAGGGCATGGGTCGGGGGCAGGCCGCGCGTCGCGAGTTCGCGTTTCAGCGGCTCGGCCTCCGGGTCGGGCGGGCCCTCGCCCGTCAGGGCGTCGGCGAGCCGATCGAGGAGCGCGATCTTGCGCTCGGGCGACAGCTCGGCATGGTCGGCGACGTCGTCGCCCGCCCGCACGAAATCGTAGAAGGCGAGGATCGCCCCGCGATTCCTGGGGTGGATCAGGTGCGAGGCGACGGGGAAGTTCTCGTCCTTGTGGCCCTTGCCGGAGCGGGCCTGCGTGGCGTTGTCCAGGGTCGCGCTCATTGGATCAGCCCCGCCTGGCGAAACCACGCGATCGCGTCGGACAGGCCCTCTCGGTAGGGGCGGGCGGTATAGCCGAGTTCGGCCCGCGCCTTGGCGTCGGTGAAGAACATGCGGTAGCGCGACATCCGGATGCCGTCGATCGTCGCGAAGGGGGCCTTGCCGGTCACCCGCGCGATCTGCTCGGAGAGATAAGCGATCGGATACACCACGGCGCGCGGCAGGTTGACGGTGGGGGGCTTGCGCCCGACCAGGCCAGCGATGTCGGCCAGCATCTGCGACAGCAACACGTTCTCGCCGCCCAGGATGTAGCGTTCCCCGGTGCGGCCCTTGCGCAGGGCGAGGAGATGCCCGGCGGCGACGTCGTCGACGTGGGCGAGGTTGAGGCCGGTGTCGACGAAGGCGGGCATCCGCCCCAGCGCCGCTTCCAGGATGATGCGGCCGGTGGGCGTCGGCTTGACGTCGCGCGGGCCGATCGGCGTCGAGGGGTTGACGATGACCACGGGCAGGCCGTTGCGGGCGGCCATCTCCTCGACGACGCGTTCGGCCACGACCTTGCTGCGCTTGTAGGCGCCGATGGCGGTGCCGGGGGTGAGCGGCCGGCTCTCGTCGGCGGGCGTCCCGTCGTCGTGCGGTTTGATGGTGGCGACGCTGGAGGTGTAGACGATCCGCTCGATCCCGGCGCGCAACGCCTCTTCCATCATGATGAGGGTGCCGTCGCGGTTGGTCCGGACGATCTCCTCCATGTCCGGTGCCCACAGCCGGTAGTCGGCCGCGGCGTGGACGAGGTAGCGCTGGCCCTGCAATGCGGCGGCGACGGCGTCCCGGTCGCGCATGTCGCCTTCCACCACTTCGACGTCTGTCCAGACGAGGTTGGTGCGCGGGCTCGTCGAACGCACCATGATCCGTACGGGAAAGCCCGCCTTGCGGAACACGTCGACGAGGGCGGCTCCGAGGAACCCGCTGGCGCCGGTGATCAGGACCGGACCGACGCCCCAGGGGCCGGATGGATCAGCCTCAGCCATGTCTCTCTTAATCGTCAGGACGATCGGTGGCGGCCGTGGGACCGCAGGAAAAACGCCGGGGCGCGTCCGCCGCGGCCCGGCCTCATGTCATCGAAAACCGCCGCCGACAAGGATCGCACGGGCACACCCCCGCGCGATCTCGCGGCGCGGGTCAGGCGAGCCGGAGGCGGCCGGACTTCCGCTCGGGCAGGGCGCCGGTGACGGCCTTGACGATGCCGTCGGTGTCGAGGCCGGCCTGGGCGTACATGCGCTCGGGGGTGTCGTGGTCCTGGTAGACGTCGGGCAGGGTCAGGGTGCGCACCCNCCTTGACGATGCCGTCGGTGTCGAGGCCGGCCTGGGCGTACATGCGCTCGGGGGTGTCGTGGTCCTGGTAGACGTCGGGCAGGGTCAGGGTGCGCACCCGCACCCGGCCTTCGTCGAGGGCGCCCTTCTCGGCCAGGAGATGCAGCACCATCGCCCCGAAGCCGCCCACCGACCCCTCCTCCATCGTGATCAGGACCTCGTGGGTCGCGGCCAGGTCGAGGATCATCGCCTCGTCCAGCGGCTTGGCGAAGCGGGCGTCGGCCACGCTGACGCCGACGCCGGCCGCCTCGAGCTGGTCGGCGGCCTTGAGCGCTTCCGCCAGGCGCGTGCCCAGCGACAGCAGCGCCACCCGCGCCCCCTCGGGCCGGCGCACGATCCGGCCCTTGCCGATGGGCAGCGCCCGGCCTTGCTCGGGCAGGTCGATGCCGACGCCCTCGCCGCGCGGATAGCGCAGCGCGATCGGCCCGGAATCGTGGGCATGGGCCGTCGCCACCATGTGGACGAGCTCGGCCTCGTCGGCCGCCGCCATCACCGTCATGTTCGGCAGGCAGCACAGGTAGGCCAGATCGAAGGCGCCCGCGTGGGTCGCCCCGTCGGCCCCCACCAGCCCGGCCCGGTCGAGGCAGAACCGCACGGGCAGGTTCTGCAGCGCCACGTCGTGGACGACCTGGTCGTAGGCCCGCTGCAGGAAGGTCGAGTAGATCGCCACGAACGGCTTGTAGCCCTCCGTCGCCAGGCCGCCGGCGAAGGTCACCGCGTGCTGCTCGGCGATGCCGACGTCGAAGGTCCGGTCGGGGTGGGCCTTGCCGAACAGGTCGATGCCGGTGCCGCCGGGCATGGCGGCGGTGATCGCCACCACCTTGGGGTCGGCGTCCGCCGCCTTGATCAGGCTCTCGCCGAACACCCGGGTGTAGGCCGGGGCGTTGGGCTTGGCCTTGGCCTGCACGCCGGAGATCACGTCGAACTTGACGACGCCGTGGTAGCGGTCGGCGCTGGCCTCGGCCGGGGCGTAGCCCTTGCCCTTCTGGGTGACGACGTGGAGCAGGATCGGGCCCTGCTCGGAGTCGCGCACGTTCTTGAGCACCGGCAGCAGGTGGTCGAGGTTGTGCCCGTCGACGGGGCCGACGTAGTGGAAGCCCATCTCCTCGAACATGGTGCCGCCGCCCACGATCAGGCCGCGGGCGAACTCCTCGGCCTGGGCCGCGCGCTGGTAGATGCCCTTGGGYAGGAGCTTGCCGAGCTGCTTGGCGGTCTCGCGCAGGGASCGGTAGGTGTCGCCCGAGGCGAGCCGCGCGAGATAGGCCGACATCGCGCCGACCGGGGGCGCGATCGACATGTCGTTGTCGTTGAGGATGACGATCAGGCGCGAGTGCAGCGCGCCGGCGTTGTTGAGGGCCTCGGCCTCGCCCTTCGCCTTGGCCGCGGCGACGTCGAGGTCGCGGGCCACCGCCATGCCGAGTGCGGCCGAGATCGAGGTCGAGGAATGGGCCGCGCCGAAGGGGTCGTATTCGCTCTCCGARCGCTTGGTGAAGCCCGAGAGGCCGCCGCCCTGGCGCAGGGTGCGGATGCGGTCGCGCCGCCCGGTGAGGATCTTGTGCGGATAGGCCTGGTGGCCGACGTCCCASACGATCCTGTCGTCGGGCGTGTCGAACACGTAGTGCAGCGCCACCGTCAGCTCGACCACGCCGAGCCCCGAGCCGAGATGCCCGCCGGTCACCGAGACCGCGTCGATCATCTCCCGCCGCACCGCATCGGCCACAGCCTGCAACTCGCCCTCGGGCAGGGCCCGCAGCGACGACGTCTCGACAAGACCGTCCAGAATCGAGG